>JALZFG010000072.1 GCA_030861645.1 Actinomycetota bacterium | reverse complement strand
GTGCGGGCCGTCGTCTCCCGCGGCGGCCGCCCCGATCTCGCCGGTGCGGCGCTCCCAGACGTACGTGCGCCGACGCTCCTGATCGTCGGCGGCGCCGATCGCGTCGTGCTCGACCTCAATCGCGATGCGATGCGGACGCTCCAGGCCCCGGTCGAGCTCGAGGTCGTCTCGGGCGCGACGCACCTCTTCGAGGAGCCCGGCGCGCTCGAGCAGGTGGCGCGACTCGCGCGCGACTGGTTCGCGCGCCACCTCGATCGCGGGCTCAGCCGGACGTGATCTAAGCGATCCGCGCCTGCAGCGCGGGCAGCCGGCGCGATAGGCGCCAGAGCACGAAGCCGCCGAGGACGGTCGCCCCGGCGAAGACGACGAGCAGCTGCGCCGCGATCGCGAATCCCACGGCGTCGTTTGTTCCAACGCCCGACGCGACGAGGATGCCCGCCCCGGCGCCAGCCTGCGTAGCGGCACCGGCGGGCGCCACCGGGAGAGCGCTCGACGCGGCGGCCGCGGTGAGGAAGAGGATCGCGAGCGGAAATGAGAAGCCCAGTCCGAGCGCGCCTAGCAGCAGAAGCAGAGCGACCACCCGAACAATCCACGACGCGAGCACGAAGACCCCGGCGTGCGCGGCGTCACGCGCCGACGCGGTGTGCTGCGACAGCCAGCCGACGAGCCGGAAGCGCGCGAGGCGCGCGACACGCGCGGCGCGCGGAATCGCGAGCAACATGAGCGCAGCACCGACCCCGCCCGCCGCAACCACGGCCAAAGCGGACCGCAGCGGCACGTTGTCCGTCAGCGACGCGGCCACCGACGCGAGCGGTGTCAGCGCGACTGCGTCAACGAGTCCGAGCAGGACGAGCGTGAGGCAGAGTGTGCGGACGCACGACCGACAGCCGGCACGGCGCGCGACGGTAATCCGGACGACGTCGTCGAACCGGCCCGGCAGCGCAACGCCCGTCACCGACGCGGCTCCGCCCGCGGCCGCAAGCGAGGCCGGCCCCGGACGCTCGTGACGGTTGAAGAGGCGTCGCCACCCGTACGCTTTCAGGCCGTACGCCGCGAGGAAAAGCAGGCCGGCTCCGGCGGCAAGCAGGGGATTGGCGCCCGCGAGCGGCATCCCGGTTTCGACGACGTGCCGAACGGCGAGCGCAAGCGCGGCGAGCGCGACGATGCCGAAGGCGACGTTCAGACCGAGCCGGACGTGTGGACGGCGCCAAGCTCCCAGCGACCACTTCGTCATCGATGAAAGGTGTCTTCGCATCAAGCGATCGGTGGCGCTTCTCGGCGCTCAGCGTTGGGCGGCAACGCTACCACGTCTCCCTTCGTCATCGGTAGTGAACGTCCTCGTGCCCGCGGACATTCCCGAGTAAACCAACGGAGGGGACGCTGCTGGGACCAGAATGGTTACGGGCACGGCTGCCGGGCGAGGCCGGAGCGGGGTCAGCCTCTTTCAGCTGACGTACCTCCTGACGCGTCCGCGGTCGGAACGGTAGTCGAGCGCGAGGACGGACGGCCCGGCCTCGCCGCCGTGAGACACGACCTTTCCGCCGCCGACGTAGATCGCGACGTGGCCCGGTGCGGGCAGCGGTCCCCAGCCATAGAAGACGAGGTCGGCCGGAGCGGGATCGGGCACGCGCCGGCCGTGAGCGTCAAGCGTCCCGCACCAGCCCTCGCCGTTGTACCCGAGGCCGTTCGGATCGGGAAGGCCGGCGACCCAATAGCACCACGTCACGAACGAGGCGCAGTCTTCGTACTGGGGAACGCGCGGAGGACGAACCCGGTTTCGGACACCCCACATCCGGTCTGGGCTCTGCGTGTAGTGGATCTGCCCCGCCTTCGACGCGGCGTACAGCGCCGTCGAGACGGCAACCGCGGGCTTGCCCGAGCCCTCGCCCGGCGCCCGCCCCATCAACCACGCCCCGTAACGGTCGAACCCACGGCGGGCGACCAGCTTCTCGTGCGTGCTGCGACCGTACTCGCCGTCGACGAGGAGACCGTGGTCGCCCTGAAAGCGCTTGACGTTGCGAGTGAAGAAGGGCCCCGCGAGCGGCGTGAACGCACGCGGCGACCAGCGGATGTACGGGCGGTGTGTCTTGGGGCTCGTCACGCGCGCGAGCGCGCGCTTGATCGCACGGACGTCGGGGCCAACCATCCCCTGCTTGACGATGCGGCGAAGCGGGACGACGACGGCTTTAGCCACCGTAGCCCTCCCGCGCGCCCGCCTCGTGGTCACCGTCGTCGGGAGCGGCTTTGGTGTAGACGAGGCCGGCGCGCGCCAGCAGCCGCGCCCCCGCCTCGTGGTCACCCTCGTCGGGCGGCGGGTCCGGGTCCGTCGGCATCTGTTCGACGTCGAGCACGTTCTCGAGATCCTCGAGATCGCCCGCGGGTCGGAGCGCCTCGAGTCTGTTCACCAAGGCGGGGAGGAACGGCCCGCTCGTCATGCGGGGCGATTCTCGCGAAGCGCCGAGAGCTCGTCAAGGTTGTCACTTTTCCTGAGCGGCGCGTGGTAGCGTCGGCGCGTCGAGACCACCGAGATCACCCAGCCGACGCGCTCGTCGGAGCTCGGCTTGACGGAGGCCGAGGCCCGCCGCCGCTTGGCGGCGCGCGGTGCCTTTGCCCCCGAGCCCTCGAGCCGCTCCTACTGGAGCATCGTCCGGGCCAACGTCTTCACCGTCTTCAACCTGATCCTGCTCGTCGCCGGCGTCATCACGCTCGCCTTCGGCGCGTTCGAGGATGCGCTCTTCCTCGCGATCCTCGTCGCCAATGCCGGCATCGGCATCTTCCAGGAGGTGCGCGCGAAGCTCGCCCTCGACCGCCTCGCCGCGCTCGTCGCACCCACCGCGACCGTCGTCCGCGACGGGCAGGCGCGACGCGTGGCCGTCGAGGAGCTCGTGCAGGACGATCTCGTTCAGCTGCAGGCGGGCGACCAGGTCGTGGCCGACGGAACGCTCGCGCGCGCCGAGGGGCTGAACGTAGACGAATCGATCCTCACCGGCGAATCGCAGCCGGTTGCGCGTCGCCCGGGCGAGGAAGTCCGATCGGGCTCGTTCGCCGTCGAGGGAACGGGCGCGTACACGGTCACCGCGGTCGGCCCCGACAGCTACGCGGCGCGCGTGGCCGGAGAGGCGCGCACGTTTCGACACCCCCGCTCGCCGCTCGAGCGGGCGATCAACTACCTCCTCTTCGCCCTGGTTGCCCTGATCGTGCCGCTCGGCGCGCTGCTCGGCTACGCGCTCCACGAGCGTCGCACGGAGCTCGACGAAGCGGTGACGACGACCGTCGCCGCGGTCGTGACGCTCGTCCCCGAGGGACTCATCTTGCTCACGAGCCTGACCTTCGCGGTATCGGCGCTCCGCATTGCCCGCCGCGGCGCGCTCGCGCAGCAGCTCAACGCGATCGAGTCGCTCGCCTCGGTCGACGTCGTCTGCCTCGACAAGACGGGAACGCTCACCGAGCCGGACCTCTGCGTGCTGGAGCT
>JALZFG010000063.1 GCA_030861645.1 Actinomycetota bacterium | reverse complement strand
GCGCGTGATCGTCGCGCGCCTGGAGAGCGCGGGCGCCGACTTCCTGCTCGTCTCGGAGGAGCTGGGCGAGATGCGCGTCGGCGGCGGCGGCGACCTCCGCGTGGTGGTCGACCCGATCGACGGGTCGCTGAACGCGAAGCGCGGGCTTCCGTTCTTCTCGGTCTCGCTCGCCCTCGCCGACGGGCCGACGATGGCGGACGTCCGCCTCGGCTACGTCTTCGACTTCGGAAGCGGCGAGGAGTGGACGGCACAGCGCGGCGGCGGCGCCGCGCTCAACGGGAATCGGATCGAGGGCCCCGGCCCGAAGCGCGAGGTGGAGGTACTGGCGCTCGAGGCGACGCGAACCTCGCTCGTGGCCGACAAGGCGGCGGCGTTCTCGGGCCTCGCCTATCGGCTGCGCATCCTCGGGTCCCTCGCGATCTCGCTCTGCCACCTCGGCGCGGGACGTGTCGATGCCGTCTGCTCGCTCAAGCCGGCGCGTGCCGTCGACATCGCGGCGGCGCAGCTGCTCGTGCGCGAGCGCGGTCTCGCGATCGAGCTGCCGGAGACGGGCGCGTTCCTCGAGGCGCCGCTGGACACGGCCGCGCGCTCACGCGTCGTCGCGGCTGCCACGCCCGACGTCTGCGCCGCGGTCGCCTCGGCTCTCGGCGCGTGACGGCGGCCCGCATCGGCTGCTCCGGCTGGAACTACAAGCACTGGCGCGGGCGCGTGTACGCCGAGGGACTGCCGCCGCGCCGCTGGCTCGAGCACTACGCCGCGCTCTTCGACACCGTCGAGGTCAACGCGACGTTCTACCGGCTCCCGACGCGCTCGGCCGTAGCCGGTTGGGTGGAGCACTCCCCGCCCGGGTTCCTGTTCGCGGTCAAGGCGAGCCGGTACCTCACGCACATCAAGCGGCTCACCGACATGGAAGCCGGCGTGGCGCGGTTCTACGAGCGGATCGACCCGCTCGTCCGCTCGCCGAAGCTCGGGCCGATGCTGTGGCAGCTGCCCGGGAACTTCCAGCGCGACGACGACCGGTTGGCGTCCGCGCTGACCCGGCTGCCGCCCGGGCGCCACGCCTTCGAGTTCCGCCATCCGAGCTGGTTCACGCCCGCCGTCTACGCGCTCCTTCGCAAGCACGGCGCCGCGCTCGTCATCGGCGATCACCCGCGCCGGCCGTTCCAGGCGCTCGAGCTGACCGCTGACTGGACGTTCGTCCGCTTTCACCACGGGCACCGCGGGCGGAACGGCAACTACTCGCAGCGCGAGCTCGAGGAGTGGGCGCAGCGGATCGAGCGGTGGCGCCGTGGCGCCGATGTGTACGCGTACTTCAACAACGACTGGGAGGCGTACGCGGTCGCGAATGGGCGTTGGCTCCGGAAGCGCCTCGGCGCGTAGACCGCGTCCGCTCGTGCCCTGCCGAACTGAGCCGCGTGAGTGCTCCGCAGGTTGGGTCCGCACGCGCCAGAGAGCCGACACCGCGGTGCTACGCTCCACGCGAGATGGGGGTTGAGCGGCAGCGCGTCTACGAGGCGCTCGGCAAGGTGATCGACCCCGAGCTGCGGCGGCCGGTCACCGACCTCGACATGGTGCGCGACGTGCGGGTGGACGGAAGCGACGTCGAGGTGACGATCGCGCTCACGGTCGCCGGCTGCCCGCTCCGGACGAGCTTCCAGGACCAGGTTCAGGAGCACGTCGGCCGCGTGCCCGGCGTCGGCAGGGTCGCGCTTGCCTTCGACGTGATGACGCCGGAAGAGAAGACGGCGCTCACGGCCAGGCTGCGCGGCGGCATCTCGTCCCGTTCGAAGGGCATCTCGGTCGACGCCGCGACGCGCGTGATCGCGATCGTGAGCGGCAAAGGCGGCGTCGGCAAGTCGTCGCTGACGGTGAATCTCGCGGCTGCGTTCTCGCAGCTCGGTCAGCACGCCGGCATCCTCGACGCCGACGTGTACGGCCACTCGATCCCGCACATGCTCGGCATCCGTCAGCGCCCAGTCGTCGTCGATCGGATGATCGTGCCCCCCGTGGCGCACGACCTGCACCTGATGTCGATCGGCTTCTTCCTCGACGACAACCAGCCTCTGATGTGGCGCGGGCCGATGCTCCACCGCGCGCTCGAGCAGTTCCTGTCCGACGTCCACTGGCCGAAGCTCGACGTCCTCCTCGTCGACATGCCGCCAGGTACCGGGGATGTCGCCATCTCGCTCGGGCAACTGCTGCCGCGCGCGGAGGTCATCGTCGTGACGACGCCGCAACCCGTCGCACGCGAGGTCGCTGTCCGCGCCGCGCAGATGGCGCAGAAGACGAACATGCGCCTGCTCGGGATCATCGAGAACATGACCGGTCCCGTCTTCGGCTCGGGTGCGGGCGAAGCGCTGGGCCGCGAGCTCCGGATTCCGGTGCTGGGGCGCGTCCCGCTCGATCCACGACTCCGCGAAGCCTGCGACCTCGCGGAGCCTCTCGTCGCCTCGGACCCGAACGCCGACGCCGCCCGAGCCATCCGCGCAATCGCCGAGGCCATCGGCGAGCGGAGCTCGTCCTTCCGCGCGCTCCCCCTGGTCTCGTAGGCCACGAAGGGCCGTCGGCGGGCAGGCGGGTGTGCTCGCGACGGCGCCGACACGACGACGCTCGCACGCGCCCTTCGCGTAGGCTCGGCCCATGGACTGGACGCTCTTTCACCTCCTGAACGGCTCGCTTCGCGGGCATCCGCTCATCGGCGAAGAGCTCGGCGATTTCGTCACCTACTGGGCGGTGCCGGTCTTCGTCGTCGCAACCGCCGCCCTCTGGTTTCTCGATCGGCCGGGTCCGTCGTATCGCTGGAAGATCGCGTGCGTGTCAGGACTCACGGCAGCGGGACTCGGCCTGCTCGTCGGGCAGATCATCTCTCACCTGTGGGTCCGAGAGCGGCCGTTCGTGGCACACCCGTCGCAGACGTTGCTTCTCGTCGCGCCCTCGCACGAGCCCTCGTTTCCGAGCGATCACGCGATCGCCGCCTTCGCGATTGCGGTCTCCGTCGCGCTCATCGGCGGCCGCTGGGCCGGCGCCCTGTTCCTTGCGGCCGCGACCGTGGTCGCCGTCAGCCGCATCGCCGTCGGCTTGCACTACCCGGGCGACGTGCTCGGCGGAGCCGTTGTCGGCGGAGCTTCCGCTGCGCTCGTGGTCTCCGTCGCCGCGCGACGCTGGACGCCGATCGTGAGACTCGCGAGCCGCGTCACCGATCCGCTCGTCGCACCGGCGTGGAGGGTTCTCGACGGCTACAAGACTCGCCGGCGCGCCCCCTCTGCCGGAGCGTAATGGCGACCCCAGTCGTGGAGCAGGATCCAGGCGGCAGGCGGGCGCCCACGAGTGCTCGCGCGCCGCGGATCGTCTCGGGACGAGTGGAGCGACGGCGCGGCGACGCGGGCTAACGTACGCGGCCATGTGCCGCTTCGCTCGCCGTCACGCGCGACTCTTGTAGCTATGCGGGCCGAAGAGGCCCTCCCACGACTGCGCGCGCTCGGGTTCGGCGACCACGAAGCACGCGTGCTCGCCGACCATTTCCTCGAGGCGGAGCGCCGCGGGCGCGCGGGGCACGGGCTCGCCCGCAT
>JALZFG010000459.1 GCA_030861645.1 Actinomycetota bacterium | reverse complement strand
GTTTTCGACCTCGCTCGTGTCTGCGCGGCTGAGCCGCAGCCAGGCGTCCTGGACGGCGTCGTCAGCCTCACTTAGCGAGCCGAGCATCCGGTAGGCGACCGCGCGTAGATGCGGTCGCTGCTCCTCGAATTGCCGGGCGAGCCATTCCTGCTGATCCACGTCACGTTCCTCCCGCGCAGCGTGTCATGGAAGTAGACCCGCGAGACCCGCGGGACGTGACCAGAAGAACGAAAGGGAGGACGCGATGCGCGTTTTCGTCACGGGGGCGAGCGGCGCAATCGGCAGCCGGCTCGTTCCCCAGTTAATCGATGCAGGACATGAAGTGGTCGGCACCCACAACTCGCCGGCGAGCGCGGAGCTGCTGCGGACGCTCGGCGCGAAGCCGGTCAACCTCGATTTGCTCGACGCGCGCGCGGTGCGCAAGGCCGTGCTCGAGAACGAGCCCGAGGCGATCGTGCACGAGGCCACCGCGCTCGCGGACGCGAAGTGGGGCCGCAGCTTCGACGAGGCGTTCGCCAAGACCAACGAGCTGCGAACGAAGGGCACCGACGCGCTCCTGGCAGCCGCGCGCGAGGCCGGCGTGCGCCGGTTCGTCGCGCAGAGCTTCGCCTCGTACCGGTACGCCCGCGAGGGCGGTCCGGTCAAGAGCGAGGACGATCCGCTCGACCCCACCGCGCCGGCGAACGCGCAGCAGTCCTTCGCAGCGATGGTCTATCTCGACAAGGTGGTCAACGACTTCGGCGGGATCGTGCTGCGCTACGGCCTCTTCTACGGCGCCGCCAACGACGGGCTGATCGAGCCGGTGCGCAAGCGGCAGTACCCGATCGTCGGGGACGGCGACGGCATCGCCTCCTGGATCCACCTCGAGGACGCCGCCGCGGCGACCGTGCTCGCGCTGGAACGCGAGGGGCCCGCCGTCTACAACGTCGTCGACGACGACCCCGCGCCGGTACGCGAATGGCTGCCCGTGCTCGCGCAGGCCCTAGGGGCGAAGCCACCCCGACGCTTCCCCACCTGGCTTGCGCGGCTGATCGCCGGTGAAGCAGCAGTCGTGATGGGTACCGAGGCGCGCGGCGCGTCCAACGCCAAGGCCAAGCGGGAGCTCGGCTGGACGCCGCGCTACCCCAGCTGGCGTAAGGGGTTCCCGGCTGCCTATTCGCCACTCACCATGGCCGCCCGACCGAAGCCTCACCGGGCGCCACGGACAAGCCATTCGCCCGGTTAGCGCGTGGCGAACCACACCGATGAGGGTGTCCGACTCGGCTCACATGGACACCCTCATCCTGCCTCTCCTGCTCGGCGACCATGATTGGTCGAACCCATCAGGCCAGGACGACGATAGGCACGCCATTCAGCGCGAGCGCGACGAAGACGCGCGCCTTGTACGGCGTTAAGACCTCGTCGATCGCGGTCCCGGATTGCGCGATCTCCAAGCGTCCTCTCGGTCGCGAACCGTCGGCTCGCGGGCCCCGTCGCTCGCGCCTGACGGGCGGTCGCGCCGTGGACGGATGAGGTACCACGCCTCGACCTCGCCCTTCCCTTTGACCGCGATCGTCCCCCGCGGCTCGCACTCGAACTCGTCGGCGAGCAGCTCGTACGTCGCGCGGGTGATCTGGATCCGCCCCGGCGTCCCGTGGGATTCCATGCGACTGGCCGTGTTCACGGCGTCGCCCCAGAGGTCGTAGAGGAAGCGCTTCCGGCCGATCACGCCCGCGACCACCGGGCCTGAATTGATGCCGACCCGGAGCTCGAGGCCGAGGTGCCCGACTTCGTCGTCCGAGCGCATCGCCTCGAGCATGTCGAGCGCCATCAGCGCGAGCGCGCGAGCATGGTCGCGGCGTGGTGTCGGAACGCCCGCGGCAACCATGTAGCAGTCTCCGATGGTCTTGATCTTCTCGAGCCCGTACCGCTCCGCGAGCTCGTCGAAGTGACTGAACAGGTGGTCGAGGTAGCCAACCACCTCGGCGGGCGGGAGCCGCTCCGACCAGGGCGTGAAGTCGGCCACGTCGGCGAACAGGATCGAGGCCGACCCAAACTGGTCCGCGATCGGCTGGGTCTGCGCCTTCAACTTGTCGGCGATGGAGCGCGGCAGGATGTTGAGCAGGAGGTTTTCGGCCTTCGCCTGTTCCTGCCGCAGCGCTGCTAGCGCATCGCGGCGCTCGCCGGCAAACACCGCGAGCAGCGTGAACACGATGGTACCGCCGACCGCGATGTTCAGGGCCAGCATCGTGCTCGTGAACCAGCCGGGCACCGCCGGCCAGATCGGGGTGATGACCTCGCCGGCGATCCCCGATCCAAGGAACACGACGAGGTACGCGACGTACCAGCGGGCGGCCGACCCCACGTCGCTGAACACGAGCGCCCCGAGCGGGGCGAGAATCCCCCACAGGCCGACGCCGCCGGAGTCGAGGAATCCGCCGAGCGGGATCATCGAGAGCGTCGGCGCGAGCAGGATGTCGACCTGACCCACCCGGAGCAGCCACGGGAAGTCGCGCGTGCGTGAGAACACGGCGATCGCAGCGAGCAGGATGCCGAAGTACACGAGCGGCACCACACCGACCGGCGATCCGAACGCGAGATACAGCGCCCCCCACAGCGCCGCGACCGGCAGGATCAACACTGAGATCAGGACGAGCAGCGCCTTTCGAGCACGCAGGTCCTCGTCGTCGTGGGGATCCGCGCCGACAAGCGCCAGGCGCGCGGTGACGCGATCCGCCGCCGCTCGGATCTGGCCGAGGAGGTGCATCGCCGGAGACGTTACTCGTGGAGCCGTCGGCACCTGCGGCCGCCGGAGCACGGCGCCCGGGGCGGGGTCGAATCGCCGCCCGCACGCGCATCTCGACTGCCGTGCGAGAACCGGCCGACGTACTGCGAGTGGGCCGCCATCAGCGCGCGGACAGTTGAAAACAGATAGAGGGTGCGAACAGGAAGCCCGCCACGAAGCTCATCTCCACGCACGTTCGGTCTAGAGAAGTCGGCCGGGCGTGACAAAGTGCCCATTTTCGGGCAGCTTGCACCTCTGGCGGGCTCGAACCGCTGACCCCCCTCCTTACGATGCGCTGCTTGCGGCAACTGGTCGCAAGCCGCGGCAATGGTTTTCGCTTGTTTCTGCGGTTTCTGACGCTGTCGGATTTGCGACGGGTTGCCAGCACTTGCAACCGCGGGCTTCCTAAGGCTCCATGCTTGTTGTCTCATTTGACGACGACCGATCGGCGTGCTCGGTGCTTCCGATTCCGGCGCGGGTCGTGATGCGGGTCGACGTCTAGGCCCGTTCCTCAGGACAGCGCGCGCTCGAGGGCGGCCCGGTCGTATGGCCCCCCATGCGTCTCGAGCAGGTGCTCCACCGGCAGCGCGAGCAGCGGGCGCAACCCCTCGACGACCTGCTCGCGCGTCACGTCTGCGCTCAGCCAGCGGGGGTTGATCTGGGGGCCTTCGCCGAAGTCGGCGAGCGTGTCGCCGGCGATGACAGCGCGGTAGCTCTCGATCCAGAGCACCGCGTCGTTCGGCTTCTGTCCGGGGAACGCCTCGACTCCGACGGGCAGCCGGTCGCCGGCCGAGTACGGGCGTGCCTCGCCCTTGTTCTCGCGGAACAACCAGATCAGGTCGGGGCTTCCGTCCCCAGCTTGCTCGGCGGTGAGGCCGTACGTCCGCATGAGGTATTCCGCCGTATCGGGCAGCGGCGTGTAGACCGGCACGCCGAGCCGCGCGACCAGGCTCTGCGCGTCGCGCTCATGCCACGGTGCGGTGAGCACGATCGCCGTCTCGCGGCGGGCCGCGCGCTCCTCGATCTCGCTCGGAACGGCCAGCGGATCGAAGAGCAGCAGCTGCTCCCCGTCGTCGATCGCGTAGGACGACACGTTCTCGCTCCAAGGCTCGGTCGGCCGCCAGTCCGGGTGCGGCGCCTCCCAGTGCCACAGGCCGGGTCGCAATTCACGCACGGCCCGATCCTACTGACGCTCGGCGCCGCCTGGGCGGCCTCTGCGTCGCTCCGCGTGGGGTAGGCGACGACCTGGATCCTCGGGCTATGCCCTGCACCCAAACGAGCGTCGCGGCCCCGTGAGCCGGGCGGCGTCGACGCCGTATGCAAACCAGGGAGCAGACCAGGGCGTTCGACGGGTGCGACTTCCGGAGGAGACGAGCAGGCTGCGTGCGTCACCGACCCCGTTCAGGTCTCGCGAAAGGAGATCCTCATGAGATTCTTCGCCGACGAGTTCTGCGCCGCGTTCAGGTCACTGCGACAAGGGACGTCGTCATGAGCACCACCGGTGAGACCGCAACCGGGATCCGGCCCTTCCACATCGACGTTCCCGAGGACGAGCTGGCCGAGCTCCGCCGCCGCATCGGCGCGACCCGCTGGCCAAGCAAGGAACTCGTCTCCGATCGGTCGCAGGGAGTCCAGCTCGAGACGCTGCAGGAGCTCGCGCGCTACTGGGCGACTGACTACGACTGGCGCAAGGCCGAGGCGAAGCTCAACGCGCTCCCGCAGTTCACGACGGAGATCGACGGGGTGGACGTCCACTTCATCCACGTCAGGTCGCGGCACGAGAACGCGTTGCCCCTGATCATGACGCACGGCTGGCCCGGCTCGGTCATCGAGCTGCTCGAGGTCGTCGGCCCGCTCACCGACCCGACGGCGCACGGCGGAGTCGCCGAAGACGCGTTCGACCTCGTGCTGCCGTCCCTGCCCGGCTACGGCTTCTCCGGTGAGCCGACCGAGGTCGGCTGGGACGCCGGACGCACTGCGCGCGCCTGGGCCGAGCTGATGAGCCGCCTCGGCTACACCCGCTACGTCGCCCAGGGCGGCGATCTGGGCGCCATCGTGTCCGACGTGATGGGCCGCCAGGCGCCCGAAGGCCTGCTCGGCATCCACATGAACTTGCTCGTCACGACGCTAGGAGCCCCCACCCCACCGCCGGGAGACACGGAGGAGGAACGCGCGGCCCTCGACGCGATTAACACGTTCACGACGAGCGGCTTCGGCTACTTCCTGGAGCAGTCCACGCGGCCGCAGACGATCGGGTATGCGCTGCAGGATTCACCCGTCGCCCTGGCGGCGTGGCTGCTCGACCACGACACGGACAGCTACTACAAGATCTCCCAGGCATTTCTCGAAGGGCAGCCGTCGGGCAACCTCACGCGCGACCACATCGTCGACAACGTTACGCTGTACTGGCTGACGGGCACCGGGGCCTCGGCGGCCCGGTGGTACTGGGAGCTCGGACAAGCTCAAGCTAAAGCGCATGCGGCCGGCCAGGCTCCTCCGGACGTCTCGCTCCCGGTCGGCTTCACCACGTTCCCCGGCGAAATCTTCCGTGCCCCGCGCAGCTGGGTCGAGAAGTCGTACCCCAACGTCATCCACTTCAACGAGGTCGACAGGGGCGGGCACTTCGCCGCGTGGGAGGAGCCGGAGCTCTTCTCGAACGAGGTGCGCGCCGCCTTCAGATCACTGCGGTAAGGACAAAGTTGCTGTCATCAGGAGGGGGTTCCATGCCAACGCAGACCATGAATCTGTTCCGCCTCGAGGATCTCGAGGACGTCGGAAGGACGAGTGAGCTTGCAGAAAGCGATCTAGATGCGCTTCACGCCGTCGCAGACTGGATCGAGACTTACGTGGTCAGGCCTCACGAAGATCTCGGCCGCGCTGGGCCCGTGTGTCCCTTCGTGCCTGGGGCCTTGGAGCGCAAGACACTCTGGCTTGCTCCAGAGCAGATCGCCGACCGGGGCGTGCCAGATGTTGTCGAGCTTATGAACGGCTACAAGAGGCTATTCCTGGACACGCAGCCTGTTGACGGCGACGGCGCGATCTACAAGGTAATCGTGGTTGTTTTTACAGATCTGTCGGCTGATCGTGCGCAAGGCGTCTTTGACGCCGTCCTACAGCAGCTTGCAGTTCCGTCGTATGCCGACGATGGAATCGTGTTCGGGCCGTTCTATGAAGGCAATGAGGGGACTGCGATATACAACGCGAGCTTCCGGCCATTCCAATCGCCCGTGCCGTTTCTGTTCGTGAGGCATGGGGTCATCAGCGACTGGAAATTCTTCGTGGAGAACGAGGACTGGCTGAGCTTGTGGGCACGTCGCTTTGGAGAATCCGCAGTCCACGCTCTTGCTGAGGAACTACGCCGCTTGCCGTGGGGGGCGGGGCGCGAGTGATCGACAGACGGCACTTCGGTAGGAGTCCCGAAAGGAGATTCTCACGATGAGGCTGGCTCCTTCAACTGTCCAGGGTCGCTTGCCTGGCCTCGAGGGGGCGACCGGCTGGCTCAACTCGCCGCCGCTGACGCCGGCCGACCTGCGGGGGAAGGTCGTCCTGATCGATTTCTGGACCTACACGTGCATCAACTGGCTTCGCACGCTGGGCTACGTCCGCGCCTGGGCGGCGAAGTACGCGCACCATGGCCTAGTCGTAATCGGCGTCCACACGCCCGAGTTCCCCTTCGAACGTGACGTCGAGAACATCCGCGCCGCCGTGAAGGAGATGAGGGTCGAGTACCCGGTCGCGATCGACAGCGACTACCGCGTGTGGCGCGCATTCGCGAACCGGTACTGGCCCGCCGTCTACATCGCTGATGCGGAGGGGCGAATACGGCACCACCAGTTCGGCGAAGGCGGATATGAAGAGTGCGAACGGGTCGTCCAGCAGCTGCTGCGCGACGCCGGGCGCAGCGAAGTACCCGACGAGCTCGTCTCCGTCGCCGACCAAGGGTTCGAAGCTCAGGCCGACTGGGCGAACCTGGAGTCACCGGAGACGTACCTGGGCTACGAGCAAGGGCAGAACTTCGCGTCTCCCGGAGGCGCGTCGTTCGACGAGCCGACGACGTATGCCGCCCCCGCCACGCTTCGCCTCAACCACTGGGCGCTTGCCGGTGAGTGGACGGTCGAGCGAGGCGCGAGCGTGCTCCACGGAAACGAAGGCGGGATCACGTTTCGCTTTCACGCGCGAGACGTCAATCTCGTCATGGGCCCGGGTGCGAAGGGTGATTCGGTTCCGTTCCTAGTGCGCGTCGACGGACGGCCCCCAGGCGACGACCACGGGCTCGACGTCGACGAGGACGGGAACGGGACGCTGGAGCAGCAGCGTCTCCACCAGCTCGTTCGCCGACGGGACGGCGTGCGCGACGCGACATTCGAGATCACGTTCCTCGCCCCAGGCGCCGAGGCGTACTGCTTCACGTTCGGCTAATGGATCCTGACCGCGCACGTTAAGCTCCTCAACGCCGAGCGAGCGGGAATCAAGCGGATCCTCGCGCAGCTCAGGCACGCCGACACTGGCGAGCCCGACGATTACCGGCGCCTCGGGCGGCGTGCTGGGGCTTCCCGACCCGACCCAACTCAACCGACTCGCCGGAATCACCCAACCCACGCTCGTCGCCCTCGAGATCACCTTCCTCAAGCCCGGGGCCGAGACCTACCTTCACCTTCGGCTACTTGTCTTCAGCCTGTCCGCGAACATCCGTGACAGCGAGATAGGAGCAACCCGTGGAGCCGCACTGAATGACGCGCGGCGGATCGTCCTCGTCGAGAACCTTGAGTAGCGCAGTACGTCCGTCCGTCTCGAGCGCTTGCCGGGTGGCTTCGGGGAGACGGAGGGGGTCGCTCGACCACGCAGTGCCAGTTATCTCGATCACCACTTCCACAGCCTGGTCACCACGTGTGATCTTCCACAGCCAACCTCGGGCGTCCACGCCCGGGCGCTCTTGACGGCCGAGGTTGGCGCTGATTTCCCAACTCACGAAAGGAAGACTACGAATGCGCTTCCCGGAGCTGTTGTGGAGCCGTTCCACGGTGCTTGCAGGGGCTCTTGATCACGAGCTATGGCGTCCACGGACTCGGCCGCGGAAAACGCGGTCGTACGCGCTAGTACGCCTGCGCCCACGCGGCAGCGGTCACCGCTGGCCGACCACAGCAGGCGCACGCACCGGGCTGCGCCGGTTGCTCGTTCAGCGGCAGGCACCGGATCGTTGCGGAGCAGTCTTCCTTGACGCGCACCTCGCACTCCGTGCGACCGCACCACGGCGCTGCGACGAACCCGGCAGCTTCGCGGAGGTACTCGATCATCTCGTCGTAGCCGCTCGGGTCGCGGAGCGTCCGCCGCTCCAGTTCGTCGCGCGCGGACTGGAAGAGCGACGCCTGAACGTCGTTCAGGAGCTCGTCGATCGCGCCAGCCACGCGAGGAGACGGGATCTGCTGCTTGTCGCCGCTGTCGCGCCGCACGACGGTCATGACTCCCGCCGCGAGATCGCGGCCGCCGATCTCGATCCGGAGCGGCACGCCCTTCAACTCCCACTCGTTGAACTTGAAGCCGGGCCGGTACTCGGGCCGATCATCGACGCGGACGCGAACAGCCACCGCCCGCAGGTCGTCGGCGATAGCAGCGGCGGCCTGGAGCACATCAGCGCGATCCTCGTCCCGGAAGATCGGCACGACCACGACCTGCTGCGGCGCGACACGAGGCGGGAGCCGTAGCCCGCGCTCGTCTCCGTGCGCCATGACGACGGCGCCGACCAGTCGCGTGGTCGCGCCCCACGAGGTCGCGTACGGGTACTGCTCGCTGCCGTCGCGGCCGGTGTAGCGGACATCGAACGCGCGCGCGAAGCCCTGGCCGAGGTAGTGCGAGGTTGCGGCCTGGAGCGCCTTTCCATCGCGCATCAGCGCTTCGAGCGTGTAGGTGTCGACGGCGCCGGGGAACCGCTCGCTCTCGCTCTTGCGGCCCCGCAGCACGGGGATCGCGAGCACGTTCTCGACGGTGTCCGCGTAGACGTCGTGCAGGATCGTGAGCGCCTCCGCGACCGCCTCCTCCTCGGTCTCGTGCGCGGTGTGCCCCTCCTGCCAGAGGAACTCGCTCGTCCGCAGGAAGAGGCGCGGCCGCAGCTCCCAGCGGACGACGTTCGCCCACTGGTTCACGAGCAGCGGCAGGTCACGGTAGCTCTGCACCCACTTGGAGAAGTAGCTGTTGATGATCGTCTCGCTCGTGGGCCGCACGACGACGGGCTCCTCCAGCTCCTTGCCGCCGCCGTGGGTGACGACCGCGAGCTCGGGGCTGAACCCCTCAACGTGGTCGGCCTCCTTACGCAGGTAGCTCTCGGGGATGAAG
>JALZFG010000512.1 GCA_030861645.1 Actinomycetota bacterium | reverse complement strand
GAGTTGAACCGGCCGGCGATCTCGCCGTCCTCCGCGAGCTGCGCGAGCCGCCCGCCGAGCTCCTCGTCGAGCCGCGCGATCGCGCCGGCGAGCGGCGGCGCCGGATCGAGGACCGGGGCCGCAAGGAGGTCGAGGCGGATGTGTGGCGAATCTGTGACGACGACGTCGATCGGACGCATCGCCGCGCGATGCTATCCGACCCCCGGAGCTACGCTCGCCTCGATCCGCCTCACGAATTTCTTACACAACCTTCTCCTCACTTCCCCGTCAAAACGGAGACGATGGAAGCGGCAAACCTGCGGCAGATGACGACGGAACTCGGCCACCCACGGGCCCACCTGGACCCCGACCTCATCCAGCGCGAGATTCGTCGGCTCGTGGTCGAGCGCCAGGAGCTGCGCGTGGCCGAGGCGAGCGACACCGTGCTCGAGCGGAATCGGCTGGAGATCGCGCGCCTGCAGCGTGAGCTCGCGCGCGTGCTTGTCGAGGCGTACCTTCCCCAGCGGGGCGCGTCCGCAGCCTGAGCAGGACGGTAGCCTGCGCGCCGTGCGCGCAGAGATCGACAAGCGGGCGATGGCCGCGCTCTCCGGGGGTCACCTGGCCACCGACTTCGCGAACGGTGCGCTGCCGGCGCTGCTCCCGTTCCTCGTCGACCGGTTCGACCTCTCGTACGCGCTCGCGGGCGCGCTGATGCTCGCTTCGGCAGCGTCCTCCTCGCTCGTGCAACCGCTGTTCGGCCTCTGGTCGGACCGGCGCGGCGCGACCTGGCTGCTGCCGCTCGGGGTCGCACTCGCGAGCGTCGGGATCGCGGCCGCTGCCGGGGCGCCGAGCTACTGGCTCGTCCTCGTCCTCGTCCTCGCCTCGGGCTTCGGGGTCGCCGCCTACCACCCGGAAGGCTCGAAGTTCGCGGCGTACGTCAGCGGGCACCGGCGCGCGAGCGGCATGTCGCTGTTCTCGATCGGCGGTAACGTCGGGTACGCGCTCGGACCGACCGTCGCCACGCCGCTCATCCTCGTCCTCGGTCTCACCGGCGGCTGGCTGCTAGCCGTTCCCGGACTCGCCGTCGCCGCCCTCCTGCTCGCGGTCGTTCCATACCTCCAGCGCTTCGCTCCCGAGCCCGAAGCCTCGCCGGACGCGGGCGACGGGGACCGCCCGGGCGCGCTCGTCCTCCTGCTCGGGGTGATCGCGTTCCGAAGCGTCGCGTGGTTCGGGCTCGTGACCTTCGTCCCGCTGTGGGAGGTCTCCCTGGGACACTCGGAGGCGCACGGCAACCACCTGCTGTCGTTGATGCTCTTCGCGGGCGGCGCGGGAACGCTCCTTGCCGGCCCCGTTGCCGACCGTGCCGGCCGGCGTCCCGTCCTGCTCGCGAGCGTCGCGGCGATGGGGCCGCTCATCCTCACCTTCGTGCTCGTCGGGGGTGTTGTCGGCGCGATCGCGCTCGCCATCGTGGGAGCGTGCGTGATCGGAACGTTCGGCGTCACGATGGTGATGAGCCAGGAGTACCTGCCCAGGCGCGTCGGGATGGCTTCCGGCCTCTCGATCGGCCTGTCGATCGGGCTCGGCGGCGTCGCCGCGGTCGGCCTCGGAGCCGTGGCCGACGCGATCGATCTCCGTACCGCCCTCTACGTCGCGGCGAGCGCGCCTCTGCCGGCGCTCGTGCTCGCGCTGCTCCTGCCGTCCGAACGCGGCCGGCGGGACGTCGTGCCGCACCCGGCCGCGCTTTGACGGCTCCTCTCGCCCGCCTCCCGGTGGGATAGGCTCGAGGGTCGCGAGAAAGGAGGAACGTTGGCTCAGTCAGTGAGGGAATTCTTCGAGACGCTCGAGAGCAGGGTCGATCCCGCGAAGACGGCGGGGATGAACAACTCGTATCTCTTCGACGTCCAGGGTGCGGGGCAGTGGACGGTCCGCGTCGCCGATGGCGGCGTGAGCGTGACCGAGGGCGCCGAGAACGCCGACGTGACGATCTCGGCCTCGGAGGACACGTTCCAGCGGATCGCGAACGGCGAGCAGAACGCGACGACCGCGTACATGACCGGCAAGCTCAAGGTCAAGGGCGACATGGGCGCGGCGATGAAGCTGCAGAAGCTCTTTTGATCGCGGGGAACGACCGGCTTTCCCCCGCGAGCCCCCTTCCGAACGAGTAGACGCGCTGCCCGCGCTGTGGCTACGCGGGGCGCGGACCGCTGCGCCGACTCGCCTCGTAGCAGACGATTGCCGACGCTCGATGCGCGGCGACTCGCGGCAGGAGCGACGTGGCGTAGGATCGACCGGTGGCCGCCGCCGAGCGCCGCGAGCCCGAGCCGATTCCCGCATGGAGTCTCCCCGCGGACGCGGTCGACCGGATCGCCCTGCCGGCGGAGTGGCCGGAGCGGGTCACGCGCGAGTGGGCGTTCGGGGACTCGACCGGGGAGGGCGTGCGCGTATGCATTCTCGACAGCGGCGTCGAGCTTGGCCATCCGCTCGTCGGCCCGGTCGATCGGTCCGTTGTCGTTTCGGTCGGAGACGACGGCGATCCGAACGTCGCGGACGACTCCGAGGGCGATCTCTGTGGCCACGGGACGGCCTGCGCCGGCATCGTCCGGGCGCTCGCGCCGGCGTCTGCGCTCGAGAGCGTGCGCGTGCTCGGCGCCGGCTACACCGGGAGTGGTCCGGTGCTGCTCGGCGGCCTTCGATGGGCCGTCGAGCAGGGCTACGACCTAATCAATATGAGCCTCTCGACGACGAAGCGCCAGTTCGCCGGCGTCCTGCACGAGCTCGCCGACGCCGCGTACTTCCGCCGCACTGTCCTCGTCGCGTCGGCGCACAACCTGCCTGTCGCGAGCTATCCGTGGCGGTTCTCGTCCGTCATCTCCGTCGGCAGCCACGAGCAGCCGGAGCCGATGGCCTACTACTACAACCCCGACCCGCCGGTGGAGTTCTTCGCGCGCGGCGTGGGCGTGGACGCGGCGTGGATTGGCGGCGTCAGCGTCCGCGTCACCGGCAACAGCTTCGCGACGCCGCACATGACAGGGATTTGCGCCCGCATCCTCGGCAAGCACCCCGAGCTGACGCCGTTCCAGCTGAAGAGCGTCCTCTACCTGGCCGCGAGCAACGTCGGCGGCGGCAGATGAGCGTCCAGCGACCCCGCGACGTCGGGCGTGCAGCCGACCGCTTACGCCGAGCCTCCCGGCGAAGGCAGCGACGTGGGTGACGATCGCTTCCGTGCCGCCGTCGGCGCGGGCGTGCTCGCTTCCGAGGAGGCGCATCGCGAGCTCCTGCGCGCGATCGTCCAGGTGGCGCGTTCGATCTTCCACGCGCAGGCCTCGTCGATCATGCTGCTCGATGAAGAGACGGACGAGCTCGTCTTCGAGGCGGTCGCGCGCGAGGAAGAGCAACACCTCGTCGGCATGCGGTTTCCTTCCAGCACGGGGATCGCGGGGTGGGTGCTCGTCACGCGCCAGCCGCTCGTGCTCGAGGACGTCCGCAGCGACCCGCGCCACGCGGGCGACGTCGCAAGGAGGACGGGCTACGTTCCCAAGGGTCTGATGGCGGTGCCGCTCCTCCACGAGGAGCGCGCGCTCGGCGTCCTCCAGGTGCTCGACCGGCAGGCGGCGTTCAGCCTGGAGGAGATGGACCTGCTCGGGATGTTCGGGAACCAGGCGTCGATCGCGCTCGACTTGCTCCAGCGCGCGCGTCGCGCGAGCAGCGCGCTCGCCGGCGCGGGAGCGGACGTCCAGGCCGTCGCGCGCGTCGCGTCCGCGCTCGACCTCCTCGAGGGTGAGCGTCGCGACGCTGGCCTGCGGC
>JALZFG010000496.1 GCA_030861645.1 Actinomycetota bacterium | reverse complement strand
CGCCAGACACGGACGAACGGGTTCGCCTCCCACTCACGCCCGATCGTCGTCTCGTCGCCGTGCCCGGCGAGAACGCGAGTCTCCGGGGGAAGCAGCATGAGGATCTCCATTACCGACCGGCGGACCTGCTCGAAGTCGCCGCCGCCGATCGAGTCGCGGAAGAGGACGTCGCCGGTGAAAACCGCGCCGTCGACGACGAACGAGAGATGGTCGGGCGAGTGGCCGGGCGTCGGGAGCGGCTCGATCTCGAGCCCGCCGGCCGCCGCGACCCCATCCCACGGGTGAGCGAGGACGGTCGGCCGAAACAGGCGTCGCAACTCGGCGTCGCCCGCGACGTGATCGCCGTGCCCATGCGTCGTCAGCAGGTGGGTGACCGTCAGCCGGTCCCGTTCGACGCTCTCGAGCAGCGGCTCGAGCGGCGCGCCCGAGTCGACGAACACCGCCGTCCCCCCAGGCTCGTCCGCGACGAGATACGCATTGGACAGCCACCCGGGATCCGTGCTCCGCTCGACCAGCATCCGGCGGTAGGCTACTCGCGCCAGCGCGAAGAGGAGGAGGAATGCCAGGGCTGCTCACCAGAACGGGGACGATCATCAAGGCGAAGTTCTCGAAGCTGCTCGACCGTGCCGAGGATCCGTGCGAGACTCTCGATTACTCGTACGAGCAGCAGATTCAGCTGCTCCAGAACGTCAAGCGTGGCGTCGCCGACGTCGTCACGGCGAAGAAGCGCCTGCAGCTACAGACCTCGCAGCTGGAGCAGAACGTCGTCAAGCTCGACACGCAGGCGCGCCAGGCGCTCTCCGCTGGCCGCGAGGACCTCGCGCGCGAGGCGCTGCAGCGGAAGACCGTCGTCCAGCAGCAGCTCCAGGGGCTCGACCAGCAGATCCAGCAGCTCGAGTCGCAGCAGGAGAAGCTGGTCGCGAGCGAGAGGCAGCTCTCGGCGAAGGTCGAGTCCTTCCGCTCGCAGAAGGAAGTCATCAAGGCCCAGTACTCCGCGGCCGAGGCGCAGGTGCGGATCGGCGAGGCGGCGACGGGAATCGGCGAGCAGATGGCGGACACCGGGCTCGCGATCGACCGCGCCCGGGACAAGACCGAGCAGATGCAGGCGCGGGCCTCGGCGGTCGAGGAGCTCGTCGCGGCCGGCACGCTCGAGGACTTCACGACGGGCGACCAGACGCAGCTCGATCGCGAGCTTGCCCAGCTGACGTCGCAGACGCAGGTCGACCAGGAGCTCGAGAAGATGCGGGCCGAGCTGGGTACGGGCGACGAGAAGAAGGAGCTCGAGACGTGATCGTACGCCTGATGACGGAGGGCCAGTACCGGGTCGCGGACGACGTCCGGGAGCGCCTGAACCAGCTCGACGACCAGGCGATCGCCGCGCTCGATCGCGACGACGAGGCGGAGCTCGACGGCTGCCTGGAGCGGATGTGGGAGCTCGTCAGGCGCGACGGGAAACCGGTGCCGATCGACGAGGTCGTCCCGTCGGACGTCGTCATTCCCCCGAGCGACCTCACGCTCGAAGAAACGCGTCAGCTCTTCTCGGGAGACGGGCTGATCCCGGATTTGCCGACCCGCTAGGGCGGTCCGGCCCCACACGCGCTCGCCGATGCCGCCGCCTGGGAGAAGGAGGGGCCGTTAGGCCGTGTCGCCCGCGTAGGCGAAGGGGTGGTAGAAGACGTCGAGCGCGTTGTCGCGCGCCGCCGGGACCTCGAGAGCGGTTCCCAGCTCGACGTCGGTGACGATCACCGTCAGCGAATCCTCGGTCGCATCCCAGAGCAGCGAGATGTCGACGCCGTTGCTGACTCGGTGCGCGAGCTCGCGAACATCCTTCGCCCCGTGCATCGTTGTCGTCTTTAGACGTCGTCGGGGCGAAGCGGTTACTCCCGAAGCGGCTCTGCGCTGTAAAGCTTCCGTAAACAGCGCCGGGAACGAGGCTCCCCGCGCGCTCCCTAGAGCGGCGCGTCGAACAGCGCGAGCCAGCGCGTCAGGTCCTGCTCGATCGGCAGCTCCTTCTCGAGCTTCGCCTTCAGCTCGAGCTCTTCCGCGTTGTCCCGCTCCTGATCCTTCCCGGTCGGGACGAAGGGCCAGAAGGCACCGCGCTTGTAGCCGTAGATCCAATAAACGGGGTGCTTGCCGCCGTCGAACTTGAAGATCGCGGCCAGAAGCTGCTGGTCGAAGCCGCGCGCCTTCAGCTCGGACGAGACGAGATGGACGCTCGTGACGAGGTCTTCGAAGTCGGGATCCTCGACGATGAGCCACTCGAAGCCGAAGTCGTCGGAGACCCGCCGTATCCGTGCGCCCGTATCCTGCGCGGCGACGTCGAGGAGTTGCTGAAGATCGTTCTCGGCCCGGACGAACTCCGAGGCGGAGAGCGGCTTGAAGCAAACCGCCGCGGAGCCCGCCGGCTTCAGCCCCAGGTCGACCTCGAGCGTCACCCGCGCGGTCGACAGCGCGAAGAGGCGCTCGAGCGACGCATCCTTCAGCTTCTTGCGGCCGAAGAGGATGTCCGCCAGACCCACCGGCGGAGCGTAGCGTGCGAGCCTAAGCGACCGGCCGGCCCATCTCGCGAGCGATCCCCGCGAGGCGGGCGAGCCGCTTCTCGAGCGGCGGGTGGGTCATGAACAGCTCCGCAGTCGCGGAGCGCCAGTTCGTCGGCACGATGAAGAACGCGTTCATGCCTTCGACCTCCCGCAGGTCGCGCTGCGGGATCAGCGTCATCTGGCTCGCGATCTTCTGGAGCGCGCTCATCAGGTACTCCGGAGCGCCGGTGATGAGCGAGGCGCCGCGATCCGCGGCGTACTCGCGGTAGCGCGAGATCGTGCGGATTAGGACGTAGCTGAGGAGGTAGGTGACGATCGAGACCGCGAAGATGATGAGCCAGACGGGCACCCCACTGTCGCGGTTTCGGTCGCCGCCCATGAAGAGGCCGCCGTAGAGCCCGAACCGCGTCAGCATCGCCGCGAGCATCGCGAAGAAGCTCGCGACGGTCATGATGAGCACGTCCCGGTTCGCGATGTGCGAGAGCTCGTGCGCGAGGACGCCCTCGACTTCGCGTTCGTCGAGGCGGTTCCACAGTCCGGTCGTGACCGCGACGGCGGCGTTCTTCGGGTTTCGGCCCGTCGCGAACGCGTTCGGAACGGGCGTGTCGATGACGGCCACCTTCGGCTTGGGCAGGTCCGCCATCGCGCACAGGCGCTCGATCAGGGCGTGCAACTCCGGCGCCTGGTCGCGCTCCACCACCTTCGCCCCGGAAGCCAGCAGCGCGAGCTTGTCCGAGGTGTAGTACTGGAAGAGCGCCAGCCCGATGACGATCACGAGCATCGGGATGAGGCCGACGTCGAGGAAGTAGAAGAGCGCGACCGCGAAAGCGACGTAGAGCAGCCCGAGCAAACCGCCCGTCAGCAACATGCGGGCGGACAGCCCCGCGTCCCGTCCGTAGGCCTTTCGCTTCATTCCTCGACACAATTCTAGCTGCGCGGTCTCTCGTCACCGGCGCCAGCCGCCCTCGCTAGACTCGCGGCCGGTATGCGCGCGGCACTCGCAATCGTCGCCGTCACGCTGCTCCTCGTCGCCGCCGGCTGCGGAGGCGGCGAGACCGTCGAGGCGCAGCCGCAGACCGTCGAGGGCAACGTCCCGGCCCAGAAGACGGAGACGACGCGGACGACCCCGCGCAGCAAGCAGAAGGGAAACGCCACGGCCGGCAAGGAGATCTTCGCGTCCGCGGGGTGCGGAGGTTGCCACACGCTCAGCGACGCCGGCACGAGCGGAACCGTTGGGCCGAACCTCGACGAGGCGAAGCCGAGCTACGACCTCGCCGTCGATCGGGTCACGCACGGGCAGGGCGCCATGCCCTCGTTCAAGGGCCGGTTGAGCGAGAAGCAGATCCAGGACGTCGCCGCGTACGTCTCATCCGCCGCCGGGACGTAGCGGCGGCGCTTGTCGGTGATCGACCTTCGCGCTGCGCGCAGCGACCCGGACGCGTACCGCGCTGCCCTCGCACGCAAGGGTGCCGGCGACGCGTTCGAGGCGCTGCTCGCGGCCGATGAGCGCTGGCGCGACCTCGTTCCGCGCGTGGACGCGCTCCGCGGGCGGCAGAAGCTGGCGGGCAAGCCAACGCCCGAGCAGGTCGAAGAGCGGAAGCGCGTCAAAGAGGATCTGCGCCGTCTCGAGGAGGAGCTGCGCTCGGCGGAGGCCGCGCGCGACGCGGCGCTGATCCAGGTCCCCAACCCGCCGCACGAGTCGGTCCCCGACGGGGACACCGAGGAGGAAGCGGTCGAGGTGCGCAGGTTCGGCGATCCGCCGACGATTGCGGCGCCGAAGGGTCACCTCGAGCTCGGACGCTTCGAGATGGACCGCGCCGCCCGTATCTCCGGATCGCGCTTCGGCTTCCTCGTCGGCGACACGGCGCTCATCGCGTTCGCGCTCTACCGTTTCGCGCTCGCGCGGCTCGTCGACAAGGGGTTCCTGCCGATGGTCCCACCGGTGCTCGTCCGCGAGCAGGCGATGTTCGGGACGGGCTTCTTCCCCGCGGAGCAGTTCGAGATCTACGAGATCCCGAGCGACGGGCTTTACCTCATCGGCACGTCGGAAGTGCCGCTGGCGGCCTTCCACCTGGGCGAGATCCTCGAGGACTCGCAGCTCCCGCTCCGGTACGCCGCTTTCTCCACGTGCTTCCGCCGCGAGGCGGGTGCCGCCGGGCGCGACACGCACGGGATGTTCCGTGTGCACCAGTTCAACAAGGTCGAGATGTTCGTCTACGCGCGCCCGGGCGAGAGCTGGGACGAGCACGAGCATTTGCTCGCGATCGAAGAGGAGCTGATTCAGGAGCTGGGCCTCCCCTATCGCGTCGTCAACATCCCCGCCGGCGAGCTCGCCGCCTCGACCGCGAAGCGGTACGACATCGAGGCGTGGTTCCCGAGCCAGGGCCGCTACCGCGAGATCACGTCCTGCTCGAACACGACCGACTTCCAGGCGCGACGCCTGCAGACGCGCTACCGCGGCCCGCGCGGCGTCGAGCCCGTCCACACGCTCAACGGCAC
>JALZFG010000481.1 GCA_030861645.1 Actinomycetota bacterium | reverse complement strand
CGTCCGCGACGCGCGTCGCGACCGCGCTCCGTCGCCGTGACCTCCGCCCATATGCCGCAACCGGGCGTCCCGGCTGGGGGCGGAGCAGCGCCGCACGACTCGCTCCCTACGTGGTGATCGCACTTGTCGCCTCAGGGGTCGGCGTGGGAATCGTTATCCTGCTCTCGCGCTATGGAGGGTGATCCCGTGCTGACAGTGATCCGGGCCGCCTCCTGCTGGTTCGCGTCGAAGGGGCAACCACGGTGACGGCGGAGCGAACCTCCCGCCGTGGCCTTCTCCGAAAGGGCACGCTCGCGGGCGTCCTGGTGGCGGGCGGAGCCCTGGCTGCCGGCCGGGCGGACCGAGCGAGTTCCGCGGGCCCTTCGCTCGCGCAGGACAATCGGATCATGAACTACCTCCTGCTCCTCGAGCGCCTCCAGGTCGACTTCTACGCGCAGGCGGAGAAGACGGACTGGATCAAGGGCGAGCTGCGCCAGTTCGCGCGCATCGTCGGGGCGCAGGAGCGCGCGCACGCGCGGAGGCTCGAGCAGATGCTCGGGATGGGCGCGGGCGGCCGTCGCAGGTTCCAGCTCGGCGGCGCTACGTCGAGTGCCAGCCGCTTCGTAGCCGCCGCCGTCGCGCTCGAGGAAACTGTGAGCGCGGCCTATATCGGTCAGGGCGCGAACCTGAGTACGGGGCTCATCTCCCCGATCGCCGGCATGACGGCCGTCGAAGCGCGGCAGGCCGCGTGGATTCGAGATATCGCGCGCGATTTGCCGGCGCCGCGGGCGGCGGACCAGGCGAAGAGCGAGCAAGCCGTCATGGCGGCGCTGCGAAGCAGCGGCTTCGTCGTGGAGTCGTAGAGTGGGGCCGAGCTCCGACGCATACCACGAGGAAGCGGCGGATCTCGGGCTTACGCTCGAGCAGCTCGACCGCGACGGCGCGATCCTCGAGGGAATCGACCGCGTCTACAGGGGATCGCGGACCGACTTCCTCGCGAAGGCAGCGCTCGGCAGCGGCGCACTGCTTGCGGCCCTCTCGGCGCCGTTCGATGCGACGGCGGCCTCCGACGACGTCGGCATCCTCAACTTCGACCTGAACTTCGAGCGCCTCCAGTCGACCTTCTACACGGAGGCCCAGCGGGTCGGGACGGTCAACACGATGCCCTCGAGGATGCAGCTGTGGGCGAGGACGCTCGGCGCCCACGAGCTCGCGCACGTACGGATTCTGAAGACGGTGCTCGGACCGAAGGCCGGCAAGAGGCCGTCGTTCGACTTCCGCGGGATAACGGACGATGCGGACAAGTTCGTGAAGACGGCCGTCGCGATGGAGGATCTCACGGTCGCGCTGCTCACCGGGCAGGCCCCGCGCTTCACCAACCGCAAGCTCACGGCCGCCGTCTTCTCCCTGCTCACGGTCGAGGCGCGTCACGCGGCGTGGGCGCGGCGGATCCGCGGCTACCTGCCGGTCGCTGCCTCCTTCGACCAGCCGAAGCCGCTCTCCGAGGTGCGTCGCACGGTCGATCAGACGCACTTCATCGCGTCACGGCCGACGACCACCTCCCGCAAGTCACCGCGCTTCACGGGCTAGATGAGGGCGCGCTTCGGCCGGCGAGGACTGCTCGCCGCGGTCGTCGCGGCGACGCTTGTCGCGGCGGCGGTCGTCGTCCTCGTCGCCGTCACGCGTCCCGGCGGTGAATCCGCGGGATCGGAGAGGCCGAAACGCCGCGTCGCGCTACCGGACGGGAACCTCCCGGACCCCGTCAAGCCCGCGTTCGTTCCCGGCAAGCCCGTTCTGCTCCGCGAAGACGAGCACGTGGCTCGCTGGGCGCCGGTCCTTCGGCCCGCTGTCGCGCGTGCACGGCCGAGCGCAAGCGCGGCGATCGTCGCCACCCTGAGTACGCAGACGGCCGAAGGAACGTCGAACCTCGTGCTCGTGCTCGACGTCGCGAAGGACTCGGAGGGCCGGATCTGGGTGCGCGTGCGGCTTCCCGTGCTTCCCAACAACACGACGGGGTGGGTGCCGCGAAGCGCGCTCGGGGGGTACAACTTCGTCCGGACGCATCTCGTCATCGACCGGGAGCGGCTCACCGCGACCCTGTATAACGGCGGCCGGCCTGTATTCCGAGCGCCGGTCGGCGTAGGGAGGTCGAACTGGCCAACACCGGCGGGCCAGTTCTACATCCGCAACAAGCTCGTCAAGTACAGCAGTCCCGTGTACGGGCCGCTCGCGTTTGGTACGAGCGCACGCTCCAGCGTCCTCACCGACTGGCCGGCCGGCGGCTACGTTGGGATCCACGGAACGAACGAGCCCGAGATCCTCCCCGGCCGCGTGTCCCACGGGTGCATCAGGCTGCGCAACGAGGACATCCTCAAGCTCGCGCAGCTGATGCCCGTTGGGACGCCGCTGACGATCCGCTGATGGCTACGCCGCGATGAAACTGTCTCTCGGGTTCGTGCTCGCCGTGGCACTCGCCGCCGTTCTCCTTGCGGAGACGCCGCCGGCGGAAGCGCACCGCCCCGGCGCCTACTGGCCATACCGGAAGCTGATGCGCAAGCTCGACCGGAAGACAATCCACGTTGGCCGGCGGAAGGTTCGCCTCGATGCCTCGACGGCGACGTGCCTCGGCGTCGGACGTAGCGTTCGTCGGCGCGGCGTCTCGCGCTGGAAGCACTTCAACTGCACCCAGCCGACGTTCAGTCCTCGGACGATCGCGGGACCCGACGTCCTCTTTCGCGTCCACACCCTCGACCGGAGGCGGTTCCTCATCACGAACGCGCACTTCACGCGCTACTGAGCCCGATCGCGCGGCCGCCTGCCCTCGCGGCGCGGCTTCCCGCGAAGGCGCCCAGAAGGGAGGTCATCCTCACGGATTTGATCTCCCACGTGGTCTCTACGGTGCAGACGAGGCGGGCAGCCCGAGCTAGCTGACGGGCGACGGCGGCACGTCGCCGTTCACCGGGACCAGCCACCACGGCAAAGCGGATGTGAGCAGGCGTGCGAGAGCGATCGCTTGTGCCTGGTCAGGAACGCCGCGCTGCCCAGCTGCGGCTCACGATCGCGCTGCCAAACGTTGACTCGGAGGACAAATCGCGGGAAGATCTGTACGCGCGGAAGGTTCCTCCGCGGCGAACCGGGGTCCATGGCGCTCGTTTAAGACCACTCTTCGTGGTGACTACCCCCCCAAATGCCGAGCATCGTCGGCTGCGCAGTTCCGAGCCGCGTTGCCACGCTTACTGGTGCGACACTGCTCATCACCGAGCTGCCGTTCGCCCCCTTCACGGGGGAAAGCGCACGGCTCCACATCGCGTTGGAGACGGCGGGGCTGACCGACCTGCTGCTGGTCGTTGGGCTGGGGCTTGTCGCCGTCGCCAACCGCTTTCTCTCCATGCTGCAAGCCTCGCCGCTCGTAAGGGCGCTGTTCACCGGAGCCGCGGTCATTCGCAGAGCGACTGATACGGCGGCCTGGCGGCGCGGCGTTCATGACGTCGGCGCTAGTCCCGTCATCGCAGCGGCTGTGTTTGGTGCCGTCGCGACCGCACTCGTCACGCTCTTGCCCCCGCTGCACTTCGCCCACCGCCAGCACGAGCTTCATGTGGGCTTCGCGACGACCGCGGCACTTATCGGCCTCCTCGCCTCGTACCTCCTGTTCGGACGGTTCCAACGGAGGAGGCGCCTCGACGATCTGGCGCTCTTCATCGCGCTTTCCCTCTACGCGCTGACGAACCTCTGTTTCGCGGCGGCGCCTGCGATGGTCTTCGACCTCGGCTCGGCGAAGTTCTCGACGTGGGCAGCCCTGTCCGGCCGCCTGCTCGGCACGACCGCATTCGCCCTTGCGGCGTTCCTGCCGCCGCGGCCCGTACACATCTCGCCTCGCGCGAGACTGCTCGCCCTTCTGACTCCCGCCGGCGTCCTGGCCGCTACCGCAGTCGTCGTCGCAGTTCTTGTGCCTACCCTCCCGACCGGTGTCGAGACGGAGCTGTCGCCGGAAGGATCGGACCCGCCCCGCCTCGTCGCACACCCGGCGATACTCGGCGTGCAGCTCGCCGCTGCGGTGCTCTTCGCCGCTGCCGCCCTCGGATTCCTGCGTCGGGGGACGCGCGAGCGGGACCAGTTCGTGCGGTGGCTCGCGGTTGCGAGCGTCTTCGGGGCCTTCGCGCGCGTCAACTACTTCCTCTACCCCTCGCTGTTTACGGAGTGGGTCTACACGGGCGACTGGTTCCGCCTCCTTTTCTACCTCGTCATCCTCGCGGGCGCGCTCGCTGAGATCAGCTCGTACTGGAAGCTCGCCGCGAACGCGGCGGTGCTCGAAGAGCGCCGGCGAATTGCACGTGACCTCCACGACGGCCTTGCTCAGGAACTCGGATATGTCGGCCGAAACCTGAAACGGCTCGGCCAGGAAAGCCCGTACGTCCAGCGCGCTTCCGCTGCTGTCGAACGGGGACTCGAGGACGCGCGCCGCGCGATCGCAGCGCTGGCCGACCCTGCGGACGAGCCGCTCGATGCCATCCTGACGAGAGTCGCGCGCGACGTCGCTGAACGCGAGGGCACGACAGTCGAGCTGGCGCTCGCGCGCGACGTCGAGGCTGCACCGGAGACGCGAGAGGCGCTCGTCCGCATCCTCTCCGAAGCGATCACGAACGCGGCACGGCATGGACATGCCGATCTCGTTCGCGTCGAGCTCGAGAACGGAAACGGCGTCCGTCTCCGCATCACGGATACCGGCCATGGGTTCGATCCCGACGCCGAGCAAGATGCAGGCCGGCGGCGCTTTGGCCTTCGTGGAATGCGCGACCGCGTGCGCGCTCTCGGCGGTGAATTTCGGCTCAGCGCGGAGCCCGGGCGCGGTACGGAGCTCGACGTGGTGCTTTGACGGAGAACGACGACAAGATCCGCGTCGTCATCGCCGACGACCACGCTCCGACGCGCGAGGACATCCGCCTGGCACTCGAGGAGAGCGGCGGCTTCGCCGTTTGCGCGGAAGCGAGCGACGCGGCTGCCGCAATCACCGCAGCCGTCCGCGAGCGTCCCGACGTCTGCCTGCTTGACATCAACATGCCGGGAGGCGGCATCGCCGCCGCCTGGGAAATCACCTCTCGTCTCCCTGCGACGAAGGTCGTCATGCTCACGATCTCGATGGAGGACCGAGACCTGTTCGGCGCGCTCCGCGCTGGGGCCGCCGGATACCTCCTCAAGGACATGGAGCCGGCGGAGCTCACGCGCGCCCTCGCCCGCGTTGCGAGCGGAGAGGCAGCGCTCGCCCCGTCACTCGTGCGGCGCGTCATCGCGGAGTTCCGCGACCGGAGCGCGCGCCGCCGCACCACGTGGGCTGAGGGGGCGGAAAGTCGCCTCACGAGCCGTGAGTGGCAGGTCCTCGAGCTGCTCCGAGATGGTATGAGCACGTCGGAGATCGCGAGGCGGCTCGTCCTCTCTCCGGTCACGGTGCGGACGCACGTCGGCAACATCCTGGCGAAGCTACGCGTGGCTGACCGGCGAGAGCTCGTCCGGCAGTTCGAAACGCGATGAAAGCACCTCGGCGTCCGTCGCCTTGCGGCGGCGGCGCGGGCTTGGGGACTACGGGTGGATGTCAGCCTCCGATCGCAAGCGAGAGGCTGCCTGCGTCCTCGTACGGCTCCAGAGACGCGTTCGCGCCGCCCCGCTAGGACCTCGTGACTCTCGCTTTTCGATCTGCGCCGAGGGGTGCGATACCTCCGGAGCTGACGCGCGGCAGCCTTGTCCGAGGAGCCTGCCCTTTGCGTACTCGCCGCCAATTCCCAGGTCCGCCGTCCTCGCGGCACGTCGGATCACCGACCTTCTCGCGACAGCACGCGTCGGGGGCGAACCGAGGATCATGCGACGAAGACGACCGCCTAAGCGCCTCGTCGCCGGATCCGTGGTTTACCGCGAGCGACAGCGCGCGACGCGTTGGGAGCGGCGCCTTTCGATGCCGTTGCAGGCGAAACAGTGGACGGAGCTCCTCCAGCTTCCGTCGGACCAAGGCGATGAGCTACTTCATCGCTCCCCTTCGGTCCAGCCCCTTGTAGCTCCTCCTCTTCCCGCGTAACCCTGGCATGCGACTCATCCCTGCGGCAGAGGAGGATCCGTGGCGACACCGAAGCAGCGACAAAGGCGAGGCAGGCTGACCCTGGTCCTCGGCGCGATACTCACGGCAGCGCTGGTCGTGGGGATCGCGTATGCGGACGTCGTGAAGAACGACGTGACAAACGACACCGGCATCGGCGGCGTCAGAGAGATCACGCTCGGCCAGACGACGTCGGCGAACACCATCAACTACTGGATCCAGGCGACAGGCGGTACGTGCGAC
>JALZFG010000477.1 GCA_030861645.1 Actinomycetota bacterium | reverse complement strand
GGTCCGGGTCATCCTTGGCGAGCGCGAGCATCATCGCCTTCGCCTGCTTCAGCGTGATGTGCGGCGGCAGCGGGGGGACACTCGGATCCGTGATCGCCTCGAGCACGGTCGGGCGATCCGCGGCGAGCGCCTCCTCCCAGGCGGCGGCGACATGGTCCGGGCGCTCGACGCGGACGCCCTTCAGCCCGATCAGCTCGGCGTAGCGCGCGTACGGAAACTCGGGGATCTCCTGCGAGGCCTCGTAGCGCGGATCACCCTCCATCGCCCGCTGCTCCCACGTCACCTGGTTCAGGTCACCGTTGTGCAGGACGAGCACAACGAGCCGTGGGTCGCTCCAGCGCTCCCAGTACTTGCGGATCGTGATGAGCTCGTTGATCCCGTTCATCTGCATCGCGCCGTCGCCGACGAGCGCGATCACGGGTCGGTCGGGGTGCGCGAACTTCGCGCCGATTGCGTACGGGACGCCCGGCCCCATCGTCGCCAGGTTCCCCGAGAGCGAAGCCATCATCCCGCGGCGCACCTTCAGCTGTCGCGCAAACCAGTTCGCTGCCGAGCCGGAGTCGGAGGTGAGGATGCAGCCCTCGGGCAGCCGCGGCGAGAGCTCGTGGAAGACCCGCTGCGGGTTGAGCGGGTCTGCGTCCTGGTGGGCCCGCTCCTCCACTACCTGCCACCACTCGGCGACGCCTTCCTCGATCTCCTCGCGCCACGCGCGGTCTGCCTTGCGCTCGAGACGCGGAATTAGGCGCCGGAGGGTCTCCGCGCTGTCACCGACGAGGTGGACGTCCATCGGGTAGCGAATTCCGAGCATCCGCCCGTCGATGTCGATCTGCACACCCCGCGCCTGTCCTTCCTCGGGGAGGAACTCCGAGTACGGGAAGCTCGAGCCGACCATGAGCAACGTGTCGCAGCTGCGCATCATCTCCGAGCTCGGCTTCGTGCCGAGTAGCCCGATCGCCCCGGTCACGAACGGGAGGTCGTCGGGGACGGCGGCCTTCCCGAGCAGTGCCTTCGCTATCCCTGCGCCGAGGAGATCTGCGGCTTCGATTACCTCCTCGGTCGCGTTCAGCGCTCCCTGTCCGACGAGCATCGCGACCCGCCTCCCCGCGTTCAGAATCTCCGCGGCATGCTCGAGGTCGCGCTCGTGTGGGACGACGAGCGGCGGCGAGTAGCCGACGCTCGAGTGGATCGTGCCGTGCTGGTGCGGCGGCTGCTCGACCGCCTCGAGCGATGCGACGTCGTTCGGGACGATGATGCACGTCACCGTCCGCTCCGCCTTCGCGATCCGAAGCGCGCGGTCGACAAGGTGTCGCGCCTGGTCCGGGTCGGCACACATGTGCACGTACGGCGAGGCGACATCCTTGAAGAGCGTGATCAGGTCCACCTCCTGCTGGTAATGCCCGCCGAGTGCGCTCAACGCCTGCTGTCCGACGATCGCGACCACGGGCTGGTGGTCGAGCTTCGCGTCGTACAGCCCGTTCAGCAGGTGGATCGCGCCGGGCCCGGACGTTGCGATGCAGACGCTGACCTCGCCAGTGAACTTCGCCTGGCCGCACGCGGCGAACGCGGCCATCTCTTCGTGGCGCACCTGGATGAACTCGGGGTCTCCGCCGGCTCGGTCGAACGCGCCGAGAAACGCGTTGATTCCGTCTCCGGGGTACCCGTAGACGCGGTCGATACCCCATTCCGTGAGCCGCCTCAGTATGAAATCTGCGACTTTCTCTGCCACTGGTTCGGATCCTCCGCTCGCTCGTCGTTGCCTGCGAGGCCGATTGTCATCAGCCCTTGTCTTTCGAACGCACTGCTGCGCGACGCTCCGTCAGTGCTCACGGTCTCCCTCTCGCCCGCTCGTTACCGGCGAGCAGCAGCGCGCCGGCAGCCGCCGTTGCAGCGCCGGCGGCGAGCGCGAGCCAGCCGCGGCGAAGATCGGCCTCGAGCATGATGCTCCGCTCGCGCGCGTCCTCGTCGAAGCGGCCGTGCGCGGCCACATCACCGGGGACGCTCTCGAACAGGTTGTCGAGTCGGTCTCGACCGACCGGCTCGTCCGTCTGCTGCGAGTCGAAGCCCGTCTTCGCGAGGTAGCGGTCGGCGATTCCCGGCGCGAGCCTGTTGCCGAAGATCGCCTTCACCGTCGGCCACCCGACGTAGATCTGGCGGCGACGCTGGCGCGCGGCCCACTCGATCGCCTCGGCCGCGACTTCCGGCTGGAAGACCGGCGGCACCGGCTGCGGGCAGCGCGGCATCCGCGTCCTCCCCCAGCTGAACTGCGGCGTGTTGTGTGCCGGCAGCTGGACCATCGTCAGGTGGACGTCGATTCCGTCATGCATGAGCTCCGTCCGGACCGATTCGGTGAAGCCCTGGATCGCGTGCTTGGCGCCGCAGTAGGCCGCCTGGAGCGGAATCCCTCGGTAAGCGAGCGCGGAACCCACCTGGACGATCGTGCCGCGGTTGCGCGGGACCATTCGCCGCAGCGCCGCCTGCGTCCCCCAGACGAACCCGAGGTACGTGACCTCCGTCGCACGACGGAACTCCTCGGGCGTGACGTCGATCGCGCGAGCGAAGATGGTCGCCATCGCGTTGTTCACCCACACGTCGATCGGCCCGAGTTCCTCTTCGACGCGCGTTGCCGCCTCGTCGACGGCGGCGGCGTCGGCAACGTCGAGCGGGAGCACGAGCGCCCGCCCGCCGGCTTCCTCGATCTCGCGCGCCGCGGCCTCGAGGCGCTCGCGATTCCGCGCGATCAGCCCGACACTCGCACCGGCTCGGCCGAATCGCCGCGCCGTCGCGCGCCCGACGCCGGCCGAGGCGCCGGTGACGACGACGACCGAACCGCGTCGCTCCGCCGACGACTTGCTACGCGACCACGCCATGAGGCGATTATGTCGTAGTACGAACAGATCTAAACACGCTGTGGCGCCGCGTCAGCCCCGAGGCAATGACGCGCGCTTGCAACGTGCGTCATGCCGGTGTCTGCCGCCGCCGCAGCGCGGGCGGCGGTCGCCTCCTCAAGCAGCGTTCGTGCCGCCGCCGGCGACGGCGTGGGCGCGACGTGCTGCTCAAGGTCGGCGGCGGCCCGGCCCAGACAGCGGCGAGGTCGGGACGTGCATCGGCGAGCTCGTTCGCGGGGCAGTGGAGAACGGACGCGGCGAGGCCGAGGTGGAACCGAACACCAACGCTCCGCGCCTGCAGCCACGTCGGCGTCCCCACCTTGGTCCCTGCGCGC
>JALZFG010000447.1 GCA_030861645.1 Actinomycetota bacterium | reverse complement strand
GAGACGCGCCCCACGTCCGGCCGCGCCGCGAGCTCCACGAGCAGCTCCAGCGAGTCGCGCAGCGCGAACGCGACCCCCTCGAGCAGCGCGCGGACGAGCGCCCCGCGATCGTGCCGTTGCGAGAGGCCGACGAAGGCCCCGCGCGCGCCGGGATCGGCGTGCGGCGTCCGCTCCCCCGCGAGGTAGGGGAGGAACGACAGTCCCTCCGCCCCGGGGCCCCACGCACCGGCTTCTCCCGTGAGGGTCTCGTAGCCCTCGCCGCGTGCGAGGGCGTCACGGAACCACCGCAGCGACCCCGCCGCCGACAGGATGACGCCCATCGCGTGCCAGCCGCCGGGAACGGCGTGGCAGAAGGCGTGCACCCGCCCCCGCGAATCCGCCGCGAAGGACGGCAAGGCGACGAAGACGACGCCGGACGTGCCGAGGACGACGGAGAGGGGCCCGGACCGGTCGACGCCGACGCCGAGCGCGCCGGCCGCCTGGTCTCCCGCACCGGCGGCGACGGGGACGCGGGAGCGCGTTTCTCCCGAGACGGCAGGCGATTCCAGCACCGGAGGCAGCCACGCGAGCGGCAGGTCGAGCGCCGCCAGCACCTCCTCGCTCCACCGTCGCCGCGCGACGTCGAAGAGGAGCGTGCCGGAAGCGTCGGCGACGTCGATCGCCCGCTCGCCGGTCAGCCGGAGGCGGACGTAGTCCTTCGGCAGGAGGAGGTACGCGATCCGCTCGAAGACGGCGGGTTCGTGCGCGCGCAGCCACACGAGCTTCGGCGCGGTAAACCCGGGAAACGCGCGGTTCCCGGTCAGCTCGATCAGGCGGCCGAGCCCGATTCGCTCCTCGATCTCGGCGGAGGCCTCGCCGGCCCGCTGGTCGTTCCAGAGGATCGCGGGGCGTAGGACGCGCAGCTCGGAGTCGAGCGCGACGAGCCCGTGCATCTGGCCGGAGAGGCCGATCCCGCGGGCCTCGCCCGCGCCGAGCGCCGCGAGAGCGGCCTCGCTCGCTCGCCACCAGTCCTCGGGGTCCTGCTCGACCCAACCCGCTCGCGGGGTCGAGAGCCCGTAGCCCTCCTCGGCGCGCGCGAGCACGTCGCCGCGCGGAGAGATCGCGACGGCCTTGACGCCGGTCGTCCCGACGTCGAGGCCGACGAGGGCGGTCACTCAGCGCACCTCGTCGCCGAGGCCCGCCGATCCGAGCGCGCGCAGCGCAAGCTCCTCGTCCTCCTCGCCCGGCAGCCCGCTCACGCCGACGGCGCCGACGCGGCGCCCAGCCTCGAAGGCCGCCACCCCTCCCTTGAAGAAGGTGAAGAAGGGATCGAAGCTCGCGAGCTCCGCGGGATCGTTCCGCACCTTCTCCGCGAGCACCCGCGTGCTCGCGGCGTCGCTGCGCGCCGCCGTGTACGCCTTTCGCCGTGCGTTCAGGCGCGTGTCCGGAGCGGCGCCGTCCATCGTGGCCGCGGCCACGAGCTCGCCGTGGTCGTCGCAGACGAAGACCGAGACCGGCTCGCGGGCCGCGCCGACGACGAACTCGACGACGGTCAGCGCCTGTCGCAGCTTCACCTCAGGCGCCGAGGGCCGCGTAGACGAGCTCGTAGGCGCGAACGGCGTCCTTCGCCGTCTGCGCCTCGCGCAGGGCGACGTCGTCGATTCGAGAGGCAACGCCGTCGATGAAGCGCCACTGCAGCACGCTCCGGCGCACGGCCGCGACGGCGTCCTCGGTGTACGGATAGAGGTCGAACCCAAGCCGCTCCCCGTTCTCCCCGTAGCCCGCCCTGCGCAGCTCGATCGCGAGCTCGAGCGTCTCCATGAACGCCGTCGTGCCGACCATGTTGTCGTCGTCGAAGGTGCCCCAGCCCGCGTTCGCGTGCTGGTGCCCGAGCAGCCCTTCGGCAGCGAGGAGCGCCGCGTACTCCCCGAGGCTCTCGCCGTTCATCAGCAGGTGCTGCCAGTCCATGTTCACCTTGACGTTGTCGAGGCCCCGGTCGCGGAGCTTGTGGATCACGTGCAGCGTCATCCCGATGTTCCGCATCAGGATCTTCATCGCCGGCTCCGAGTTCTTGTGCTCGAGGAAGAGCAGGATGCCGCGCTCGCGGCAGCGCTCCGCCGCCTGTCCGATCCCGTCCACGAACCACGCCCAGCTCTCGCGGTACGGCGCCTGGAACGGGTAGTTGTAGCCCTCGATCCCGGGCCAGATGACGAAGTGGGCGCCGAGCTCGCCGGAGAAGTCGATCGCGTCGAGCGTCCGCTTCAGCGCCTCCTTGCGCGTCGCCTCGTCCGGCGAGACGAGGCCGCCGCGGCCGAAGCGCGGATCGAGATGCAGCCCCGTCGCGAGGCAAAACACGTCGTGACCCCCGAGCGCGTCCCGCACCTCGTCGAGGTTCTCCTCCGAGAGCTCCTGCGGGTAGTGGAACTCGTAGCCGTCGATGAGGTCGCCGAGCCCCTCGACCGCACGCCGGACGCGCTGCGCGGTCGTCTCGCCCGCGTGCTCCGGCTGGTATCCGCCGGGGACGAAGCGCGTGATCATCGGGCCGAGGGCCCAGATCCCGAGGCTCGTCTTCAGCTCGCCCATCGTCCCCTCCCGGTCGACGTCGCGCGTCGGGCGCCCGCGCGATCATATTCGGCCGCCGGCATCGAGTAAGGTCACAGCCGCGATGGCGCGTCCGGTCACGCTCTTC
>JALZFG010000445.1 GCA_030861645.1 Actinomycetota bacterium | reverse complement strand
TAGACGCGCCGGTTATGCCGCATCTCCAGCCGGAGCCCGTCGGAGATCGCCTGCAAATAGGTCTTTTCCGCCATTACTTATGGTGCGGCGTGTCGAGCTCCTCCGAGGTCGCGTAGACGCCCTCGGTCAGCGTCGACGGGTCGGGGAGCGGAGACTCCTCCGCGCGGCGGATCGCCTCGTTCAGCAGGCGCTTCACGTCGCCCGCGATCTCGTCCTCCTCGTCGTCGGACAGCTCGGCGTTGTCGCGCAGCCAGCTGCGGAAGCGCTCGATCGGGTCGTTCTTCGCCCACTCCTCGAACAGCTCGCGCGGGACGTAGAACGCGTCGTCGTGAACGGCGTGGCCCTCCATCCTGAGCGTCAGGCACTCCACGAGGGTCGGGCCGCCACCGGCGCGCGCCTTCTCGATCGCGCGCTTCGCCTCGCGGTAGACAGCGAGCACGTCGGTGCCGTCGACGACGACGCCCTCGAACCCGTAGGTTTCCGCACGGTCCGCAACATGCTCTGTGGCGTACTCGAGGTGGGTCGGCGTCGAGTACGCCCACTGGTTGTTGTCGCAGACGAAGACGACCGGGAGGCGGCGAACGCCCGCGAAGTTCATGCCCTCGTGAGCATCGCCGCGTGCGGAGGCACCCTCGCCGAACCAGGCGACTGCGACCCGCTTCTCTTCTCGGATGCGAAACGCGAGCGCGCAGCCGACGGCGACCGGAAGCATCGCGGGGAGATGGCTGACCATTGCGATCAGCCCGAGGCGCGCGTCGGCCATGTGGACGTTGCCGTCCTTGCCGCCCGTCGGTCCATCGACTCTGCCCATGTACTGGGCGAAGATTCGCCAGGGCTCGACGCCACGCGTGACGTGCACGCCCATGTCGCGGTGGATCGGCGTCCCGACGTCGTCGGGGCGCATCGCCGTCGCCACGCCGACCGAAGCCGCCTCGTTCCCGCGTCCCGTGTAGAAGGAGCCCGGGATCTTCCCCTGCTTGTAGAGGATGTGCCCGCGCTCCTCGATCCCGCGCGTCACCAACATATTGCGGTAGATGCCGAGCAGGTCCTCGCGGTCGAGCCCGGCCTCCTTGACCTGCCCGATCGAGGTGACCGGCTCGGCCTCTCTCGCGATCGCCATTCGCTAACCCCCGTTGGACTACCGCCGGACACTCTAACCGCTCGGCACGATCCCTCGACTACGCTCCGCCCATGGGCAAGGCGAGCGACTGGCTACGGGAGGAGCGCCGGAAGACCCTCGGCGACTGGGTCGCCTTCTGTCTCGCGTGCGGCTACGCGCAGCGCTACTTCGACGACTGGGAGGCGGAGCTCCCCGGGGAGTGCCCCCAATGCGGCGGCGAGATCCGCTCGCGCTGCCCCGCCTGCGGCGCCCGCTTCAGCTCTGCCTTTGCAGTCGAGTGCGAGGCGTGTGGCGCGGCCCTACGTTCGAAGCAGCTGTTCGGAATCGACATCCACAAGTAGCCGACGGAGGCGAGCTTGGCTCGCGGGAGTCACAGCGCGGGAAGCGCGTCTTGCTGTTGGGAAGGGGGTGCATGGGGGAAGCCGGCTGTTTCGCCCATGAGCGGTTCAGCGAATCTCGCTGAAGCGGATCACGGTCACCGTGTCCTCGGGGCCAACCTCACGGTTGTAGAGCTGGCCGAGAAACGTCGCCATCTCGTCGGGCCGGCGAATCTCGGGATTGTCGTGCTCGATCTCGCGCGGTGAGAGCTCGCCGAGCGTCTTCACCTCGATCTTGTCGATCACCGCGTCGAAGATCTTCTCGCGCGCGCTGTAGCGGGTGCCGACGAGGACCTGCACGACCATCCCCTTCTTGTACTTGCCCGACTTGTCGCCGAGCCGGATGGTCGCCGTCTTGCGTCGCGCGCGGAGCTGGTCGGCGACCAGGGGTGAGTAGAAGTTCAGCGCGTACAGGGCCTGACCGGGGAAGGAGCGAAAGGACGGCGAATCATAGAGCGTTGCCCCCGGAAATCGCCAGGCTCGCGACCCGCGTCGCCGCCCGCTCGGCCATCTCTCGCTCCCCCTTGTACGTGAGCAGGCGGGGCGCCTCCTCGAGCGGCAGCCACCGCACGTCGTCGACCTCGTGAGCGTGCCGTGCGTCGAGGGCGCCGAGCCGGCCCTTCGTGTACCTCAACAGGTAGAAGCTGACGACCTTGAAGACGCGCTCGCCGGCCCACGTGTAGACGTAACGGACGTCGCCGAGCTTCTCGACCAGCGTCCCCTCGGCGCCGGTCTCCTCTCGGACCTCGCGGACCGCGGTCTTCTCCGGTCGCTCCCCGCGGCCGACGATTCCCTTCGGTAGCGCCCAGAGGCCCTCATCCTTGCCCGCCGGGCGGATCGCGGCGAGGAACCAGCGCCCGCGAAGCCGCCGCACCAGCACGCCGCCCGCCGAAAACTCGCGTCGCACATCATCTTTGTAACAAACTCGAGGTGTGGACACCGTTTCTTCTCGTGATGTTTGCAATTCGTCGAGAACGGGGGATATACTCTCCTGGCACTCCTCCAGGGAGAGTGCCAGACGGTGTCACAAAGCGACGCTACAGGGAGGCGCTCATGAACTTGCAGCCGTTGGGCGACCGTCTCATCGTCGAGGTCCTCGAGGAGGAGGAGACGACGGCGAGCGGCATCGTCCTTCCGGACACGGCGAAGGAGAAGCCCCAGCGCGGGCGCGTACTCGCCGTCGGCCCCGGGCCTCGGGACGAGGACGGTGAGTACATCAAGATGGACCTCGAGGACGGCGACGAGATCATCTTCTCGAAGTACGGCGGCACCGAGGTCAAGATCGGCACGGACGAGTACCTGATTCTGCGTGAGTCGGACGTGCTCGCGAAGGTCGTCGGCGACCGCGAGCCCGCGGGCGTCGCCTAGAACGCTTAGAGGAGGTACTGAAGACACATGGCTCACAAGGAGCTGAAGTTCAACGAGGAGGCACGCCGGTCGCTCGAGCGCGGCGTGAACATCCTCGCGGACGCGGTCAAGGTGACCCTTGGCCCGAAGGGTCGGTACGTCGTCCTCGACAAGAAGTTCGGCGCGCCGACGATCACGAACGACGGCGTCACGATCGCGCGCGAGATCGAGGTCGAGGAGGTCTTTGAGAACCAGGGCGCACAGCTCGTGCGCGAGGTGGCTACCTCGACGAACGACGTCGCCGGCGACGGCACAACGACGGCGACGCTGCTCGCGCAGGCGATCGTGCGCGAGGGCCTGAAGAACGTCGCCGCGGGCGCGAACCCGATGGCGCTCAAGCGCGGGATCGAGCAGGCCGTCGACCACGTCGTCGACGATCTGAAGTCGCAGTCGAAGGAGATCTCGGGCAAGGAGGACATCGCCCGCGTCGCCACGATTTCCGCCCGCGAGCGCGACATCGGCGACGTGATCGCGGATGCGATCGAGAAGGTCGGCAAGGACGGCGTCGTGAACGTCGAGGAGGGTCAGACCTTCGGGCTCGAGCTCGAGTTCACCGAGGGCATGCAGTTCGACAAGGGCTACCTGTCGCCCTACATGGTCACCGACTCCGAGCGCATGGAGGCGGTGCTCGAGGACCCGTACATCCTCGTTGCCAACCAGAAGATCGGCGCCGTCAAGGATCTCCTGCCCGTGCTCGAGCAGGTGATTCAGGCCGGCCGGCCGCTGCTGATCGTGTCCGAGGACGTCGAGGGCGAGTCGCTCGCGACCATCGTCGTCAACAAGCTCCGCGGGACGTTCACCGCGGTCGCCGTCAAGGCGCCGGGCTTCGGCGATCGCCGCAAGCGGATGCTCGAGGACATCTCGATCCTGACCGGCGCTGAGACGATCACGGAGGAGATGGGCCTCAAGCTCGAGAACACGAAGCTCTCGCAGCTGGGGCGCGCGCGCAAGGTGGTCGTCGACAAGGACTCGACGACGATCATCGACGGCGGCGGCGACTCCGAGGCGATCAAGGCGCGGATCAAGCAGATCAAGGCCGAGATCGAGACGACGGACTCCGACTTCGACCGCGAGAAGCTGCAGGAGCGGCTCGCGAAGCTCGC
>JALZFG010000413.1 GCA_030861645.1 Actinomycetota bacterium | reverse complement strand
CGCTTACCGCGCTCGAAACAGACAAAGCACGCGCCGACTCGGAGCGCGACCGCAGGGGGCTCCCACGGCGGCGGCGTCGAGCGGGCGAGCTCGTGCTGTGCGGCGATGAGCTCCGCGGGCGAGTCCGGCCATGCCGGCATGAGCCTCGATGCTGACATGCTGCGCTCACGACGGTCGCGGGAATCGCGGCGAGCGCTCCCGGAAGTCGAGACTCGCGACAAACGAGGTGCATCGCCGCTTCTCGCGGCCGCAGCGAGTAGGCTCCGCACATGGATCGGGCATACCTCGAACTCAAGCACCGGCTGGCCGAGATCGTCGACCTCCGCAGGGCCGCCGGCCTCCTCTCGTGGGATCAGCACACGATGATGCCGCCCGGCGGTGCGACTGCCCGCGCCGAGCAGCTCGCGACGGTGGGAAGAGTCGCGCACGAGATGTTCATCTCCGACGAGATCGGCCGTCTGCTCGACGACCTGCGCTCGTACGAGGCGGAGCTCGATCCCGACTCCGACGAGGCGTCGCTGATTCGCGTCGCGCGCCGCGACTGGGAGAAGGCGCGGCGTGTCCCCGGTGACCTCCGCGCTGAGATGACGCGCGCGGGGGTGCTCGGCTACCACGCGTGGGTGCAGGCGCGCCGTGACTCGGACTTCTCGACGTTCCTGCCCCACCTCGAGAAGAACGTGGAGCTCAAGCACCGCTACGTCGAGTGCTTCGAGCCGGCGGACGAGCTCTACGACGTGCTGCTGGACGACTACGAGCGCGGGATGAAGGCTGCCGAGGCGCGCGCCGTCCTCGATGACGTCCGCAACGAGCTCGTCCCGCTCATCCACGCGATCGCCGAGCGTCCCGACGCCGTCGACGACTCCTGCCTCCACGGCGACTTTCCGCTCGAGCAGCAGAAGGCGTTCGAGCGGCTCATCCTCGACCGCTACGGCTTCCGGCCCGAGTCGTGGCGGCTCGACCCGACCGTCCACCCGTTCGCGGGTGCCGCATCCCCGACCGACATTCGGATCACGACGCGTTACTTCGAGGATCGGTACGAGTCCGTCTTCTCGACGATGCACGAGTTCGGCCACGGCCTGTACGAGCATCAGGTCGACCCGGCGCTCGATCGAACGCTCCTCTGCCGTGGCGCGTCGATGGCACTCCACGAGTCACAGAGTCGAATGTGGGAGAACCTCGTCGGCCGCAGCCTGCCGTTCTGGAGGTTCTTCTACCCGAAGCTGCAGGAGCACTTCCCGCAGCGCCTCGGGAATGTCGACCTCGAGACGTTCTACCGCGCCGTGAACAAGGTTCAGCCCTCCCTGATCCGGGTCGAGGCCGACGAGGCGACCTACAACCTCCACATCATCCTCCGCTTCGAGCTCGAGCAAGAGATCTTGGGCGGGGACGTCGAGCTTTCAGACCTCCCCGAGGCCTGGAACGCCCGGATAAAGGACTACCTCGGCATCGACGTTCCCGACGACGCGCAGGGCGTGCTCCAGGACGTGCATTGGTCGGCCGGCAGCTTCGGCTACTTCCCGACGTACTCGCTCGGCAACGTCATCTCTGCGCAGATCTGGGAGCGCGTACGCGAGTCGATCCCAGATCTCGACGACCAAATCGAGCGCGGCGAGTTCGGCGAGCTGCGCGAGTGGCTCCGCGAGCACCTGCACCGCCACGGCCGCAAGTTCACGCCGCAGGAGACCCTCGAGCGGGTCGTCGGCAGTCCGATGGACGCCCGCCCCTACGTCCGCTACCTCAAGGAGAAGCTCGGCGGGATCTACGGCGTCGCCGAAGCCGCCGTAACGACCTGAGCCGAAGAGCTCCGCGCCGCGGCTTTCGGGCTGCGGCCCGTGCTCCACGCGGCTCGCTTCAAAGCGGCCTGCACAGCCGGTCGTCCCAGCGCAGCAGCAGCTCCTTTGCCCGCTCCTGCTTGCGGGCTTTCTCCGAGTCGTTCGGGTCCCAGTCGCCGGGATCGCGAATCCAGGTCTCGACCACGGGGGTCACCCCGGGTCCCATCACGCGGAGGCGATACATGTCGCCGACGGCGGCCGGGCTCCAGCGCCACTTGCCCGCCCACCGCACCCGGCGCGGCACCAAGACGTAGCAGAAGACGCCCGTCGGGCGGTGGGTCAGGATCGCGTTCTCCCTCGCCCAGCCGCGCCGATTGAGCGGCGAAGCCCGGACGTCGATCCGCACGTTCCGCCCGAAGAGCTCGAGTGGGTTCCCGCCGGCGGTCGACCGCCTGCCGTGCACCGGCAGCCCCCGGTACGTCAGCCTCCCAATGAGCCGATGCGCGTCGCTGCCCCACGACGCGGCCCAGCACGGGTAGCCCTCGAGGACGGGCAGCGGGCCAAGCCAGTGCGAGACGTGGAGCTCGACGGCAGCCTGCAGGCTGTTCCGCGGCGGGAAGCCGTAGTTCGGGAGCATCCGCCGCCACGCTTGGACTGCCCAGTGCGAGCCGTCCGGCAGCGTTCGCGCGGCGACGAGCATCGTCAGGGGCGGGCCCGAGTAGCTGTGGGAGACGTCTCTGATCCTCCGCGGCCCGCGGTAGCGCTTCAGGAACCGCGTCTGTGGAAGCGGCGAGCTCGATGGCCTGGCGTTGATCGCCCCGCTCAGCAGCAGTCGCACGACGCGGCCGTTCCGCTCCCGGTAGATAAGTAGTGCGCGACCACGCGCGTCGCACTGCAGGTCGAGGACATGCGCGTTCCGGGCAACCAGGTCGGACATGTCAGCCCGCGCTCGCGTCGCCCGGGCGGCGCCGGCGTTCAGAGTGAGAAGAGGGAATCCGGGGAAACGAGGTCATCGTCGCGCGCGATGCCCAGCGGGGATGGGACGCGGTCCTATCAAATCCTCGCCGAGAATGAGTTCGGATCGCCGCGACCCCAGGAAGCTCCGCCGGCCCTCGAGCCCCCAGCGTCGATACTCCCGGCATCGCGCAGAATCGGTTCTCTCCGCGTGCCTTTGCGCGCGGCATCGTGGCTCGGCTGCGGCGCCCGACCGTCGCCGAGCTGCAGGTCGCGCTCCGGGCCGCCGTCTCGGCCGGCCTGTCGATCGTCGTCGCCGACGCACTCGGGCTGAAGGACTCGTATTGGGCGGCGATGTCGGCGGTCGTGGCAACGGGGCCGACGGTGGGCGCGAGCCTCGGTGCGGCGCTCACGCGGATCGCCGCGACGGTGGCTGGCCTGCTCGTCGGCCTCGCCGCTTTCGCGGTCGCCGGCGACGGCACGCTGGTTGCCGCCGTCGCAGTCTTCGCTGCGCTGCTCGTGCTCCCCGCCGTATCGCTCGAGGCCGGCGTCCGGCTCGGGGCCGCGACCACACTGATCGTCACGGCCATCCCCGGCGATGCCTTCGTCGATGCGCTCGAGCGCGGCGCCAACGTCCCCCTGGGCTGCGCGCTCGCCGTCGCCGTCGGGCTCCTCCTCTGGCC
>JALZFG010000443.1 GCA_030861645.1 Actinomycetota bacterium | reverse complement strand
GCGCAGCCCTCGTCGATCTCGTGGAAGCAGTACCGAAAGGCGGCGACGCGCGTGTCGTACGCGGCGAGCTCCCGGTCGATTCGCTCCTCGACCTGGCGGAGTGTGTTCGCGCTGACGAGCCCGCGCGCGACGCCGCGCTGGTTCGATACGACGGCGACGAGGTAGCCGCTGCGCGCGAGGCGCGCGACGGCCTCAGCCGCCCCCGGAAGCCAGACGAAGTCGTTGACGTCCGCGACGTACTCATGTTCGGGCGGGCGGGCATTGAGCGTCCCATCGCGGTCGAGGAATGCCGCTCGCCTCGTCACACCACCCACGGCTGCTCGTCGGCGAGGCGCGCCTTGAAGTAGTCGACCAGGATGTGGTTGATGATGAGGTGGACGTCTTCGATCACGCCGTAGTGGTCGGACGGAACGACGATCGAGAGGTCGGCGAGCTTCGCGGCTTCCCCGCCCGCGAAGCCAACCACGGCGGCGACCTCGGCGCATCGCACGTGCGCGCAGCGAATCGCATTCACGACGTTGGGGGAGTTCCCGCTTCCCGAGAGGACGATCAGGAGGTCGCCGGCGCGGGCAAGACTCTTGAGCTGCTCGCTGAAGACCTCCTCGTAGCCGAGGTCGTTTGCGAGAGCGGTGAGCAGCGCGGTGTTGTCGTTCAGGCTGAGGACACGGAAGCGGCGCATGTTCGGGCCGATCGTGTTCTTCGCAAGGTCGGCAGCCATGTGGCTCGCCGTCGAGGCGCTGCCCCCATTGCCGAGCGTGAAGACGTTCTTCTCGTTACGATACGCGCGGTAGAGGATCTCGCCGAACGTGCTGAGGCGGTCGCGCGGCAGTGCCTCGATCGCCTCGTGCAACTGGTCGATGTAGCGAGCGACGTTGTCCACCCTATTCCTCGCTCTGGCCGAGGAACGCGATGTGCGTGCCTCGCGCGGAGAACTTGAGAGGCACCTCGCGGAGCGGCGGGAGCGCCGCGCGAATCGCATCGTGCCGCTCTGGGTGCGCGGCGATGAGGAGGAACCCGCCCCCGCCCGCTCCCAGGACCTTGCCGCCGACCGCCCCAGCCGCAAGCGCCCGCCCATACCAGCCGTCCAACTCGGGATCGGTCACCCGCTCGGCGAGCGTCCGCTTGAGTTCCCAGTTCACGTGCAGAAGCTTGCCGACAGCTTCGGCGTCGTCGGCGGCGAGCTGCGCACGGAGCTCGTACGCAAGGTCGCGCATCCGCTTCAACGTCTCGGCCGCGCGGCCGTCTTGCGTCGTCCTCCGCTGCTCGCTGAGGACGTTCTCGGCGGAACGCTGACGTCCCGTGTAGAAGAGGAGAAGCGAGCGCTGGACGCGTTTCAGCGTCCCCGAAGGGCAAACGACCGGCTCGACGCGAATGCCACCGCCGCGCGGGAGGAACTCGATCAAGTTGAAACCGCCGACGGCGGCGGCGTACTGGTCCTGGCGGCCGATCGGCTTGCCAAGGATGTCGATCTCGATCCTTGCAGCTTCGTCTGCGAGCTCGAGCGGCGGCCTGTAGATGCCCTGGAACGCATAGAGCGCGTTGAGCACGCCGACCGTGACGCTGCTCGAGCTACCGAGGCCTGTCCCCTGCGAGGGGACGTCTGCGAGCGTGAGGATGTCGACCCCGCGCGGAACACCCGTCAGCCGCATGGCTTCGCGCACAAGCTCGTGCTCCACTGTCGCGGCGTTCTCGACGATCTCGGTGCGCGAGTAGCCGACCCGCACGTCTCCTTCGAAGCGCCTCGAGACGATGACGTGGATCCACTTGTCCACGCTCGTCGAGACCACGGCGCCACCGTGCTCTTCGTAAAACTCGGGCAGATCCGTCCCGCCTCCGACGAAACTTACCCGCAGGGGCGTTCGCGAGATGATCACGACGTCTCCCTCAAGCGTTACCGCAGGCGAAACCGTTTCGCAGAAGACAACCCTAGCATGCTCCATTTCGAGCATAGGCGATGCTCGCGACCGCTTCGTGAGAATCCGCGAGTGAGAGCGGAGGCGCTACGAGTGGAGCGACTCCACGCTCGTTTGCTCCACGGTGTTCTGGCACGGACGCTGCGGCCGGCAATCGAGAACATTCGTCCATTCGGAACCCCGAATCTAGCGTCGGCAACGAGCGCGGATGTCGCGGACGCTCTGGCAGCGGGAGATGCGCCCGGCGAAGCGATCGAGCCGATCCTCTGTGCCACGAGCTGCAGCGGCGCCACAAGCGAGCGCCGAGAGGCTCGCAGCTCAACCGCGGTGGAGCAGCTGCCGGGACGACTTGCTCGGGGAGTGGCCGCGGATCCACGCGCACCGTAAGGCGCGCGACGATGCGGCCACTCCCGGAGGCGCGCGCTAGGGGTTCTTAGCCTGAACCAGCCCGCCGACCTGTGTCAGCGACGGACTGTCGTTCTCGGTGAAGAGGGTTACCTTGCCCTCGATCAGAACTCCCTTGGCACCGTAGTTGCGCAAGTTGTCCAGCCACCAGCCATCCACCTGGACGGTCGTCGGATTGTTTCCGTCGTACGTGCAAGCAACGTTGCCTGGATTACAGCCGGCCTCGCCGACAAACCACGGTTTCGGAAGCGTAGAACCCATTGCATACGTGAAAGCATTATTCCAGGGAGCGAGATCATAAACATGAACGTCGTAGATATCGACGGGGTAATAGGGAATCCACGTGCTCTGTCCGCGGAGTAGACGCCCGGTATCCGAGGCAGTGTAGAGGAAGCCGGGAGCCGCCGCGCGCGCCGCATCGTACATGTCGACTAGCCACGGCCTGATGACGTTGTTGTCGAGGCACGACTGATCACAAACCGTTCCGTCGATCGTCACCTTTCCTTCGAGAGCACGCTCACCCTGGAAATAAATCTCATTCATAAGGTCTAGCACTGCGACGGCCTTCACAGCGACGGGATCGGAGCCGATGTTCCGGACAAAATCCTGGAGGGCGCGAAGGTAGTTAGCCCGCATCGTGGGATGGTTCCCGTCCAGGGCCTCGTACCGGAAGTGGTTGAGGTTGCCCTGCGCGAACACCACGATCGCCACCTGCATCCCGGCGTTCGCAAACTTGTGCAACGTCTCCTTCGTGTTCGCGAGAGCCGTTGTGTCATAGCCGCAGTAGCCCGTCACCGCGTCGAAGCAGGAGAAGAGTTGGTCGAGGGACACCCAGAGTCGGTGGAACCTTCCGAGGCGGTTTGCGGCCATGAAGTCGATGTCCTGCTGCAGCCTCGGCCCCGTAACGGTCGCGTAGCACGTCGCGGTCAGGAAGGTGTAATGACTATTGCAGGGAGGCGGCATCGAAGGACGCCT
>JALZFG010000374.1 GCA_030861645.1 Actinomycetota bacterium | reverse complement strand
GGCGAGCGCCCGCGCGCCGAAGCGCGACGCGCCGATCAGCACGGTGCAGAGCAGCGCGTCGATCGCAAAGACGCTGCGGGAGAAGGTGGCGAAGGCGGTCTCGTCCGACATCGCAAGCAGCCCGACGGCGACCGCTTCCGAGAGCAGGACCGCCGCGACGATCTGCATCGCGTCGCGCGCGCCCACGTAGCGCCAGATGCTCGAGTAGAGACCGAAGACGATGAAGGTCGCGTAGCGCGCGGCGAGGATCACCGGCAGCGCGTCGGTGAAGAGCTCGCGCTGATTCTCCGTCCCGATTCCCTCGAAGCGGAGGAGATACGCGGCGGCAAACGCGGCGGTGACGAGGACGAAGTCGCCGGCGACCTCGAGCGCGCGGCCCCAGTGGAGCTCGAGGGTCCGCCAGAAGGTGAGCCCGGCGCCGTTCCGCCTCGATTCGTCGACCCCGGCCAGGGCCCCTGCGAACTGCGCCAGGAGGGCGAACGTCACGAGCACGCCGACGAGCGTGAGCTGGACGTCGTCGACCGCGCTGTAGGCGAGGCCGGTGCCGCCGACGGCGGCGGCAAGCACGGCGAGCAGGAGGACGGCGCGCTTCTCCGACAGCCCTCCGTAGACGAGCCGATGCGAGGTGTGGTCGCGGCCGCCCGCGTAGATCGGCCGCCCTTCCAGCAGCCGGATCACGGTCACGAGGGCCGTATCGAGGATGGGCACCGCGAGCACGAACAGGGGCAGCAGCACGGTCGCGAGCGACGGGGCGGCCGCCTTCCACGTCGAGAGCAGCGCGAGTGAGCCGAGCGCGAAGCCGAGCACTTGGCTCCCGGAGTCGCCCATGAAGATTGCTGCTCGCCCCCGGGGGCGGAGGTTGAAGGGGAGGAATCCGAGGCACGCGAGCGCGACGCTGAGAGCGACGACGAGCACGAGACGGCTCGGGTGGTCACCGACAGCGTCGATCGCGAACAGACCGCATGCGATCGCGGCGAGCGTCGCGGCGACGCCGTCCATGTTGTCAAGGAAGTTGAAGGCGTTGGTCATACCGACGAGCCACACGACCGCGATCGCCATCGCGAGCACGTCGTTGCCGACCGCCTCGACCCGGATCCCGCTCGCGAGCACGATCGCGACCGCGGCCAGTTGAGCGGTGAGCTTCGCAAGCGGGCCCAGGCCGTGGAGGTCGTCGGCGAGACCCGCGATGAAGAGGAGCGCACAGCCGCCGAGAACGCCGAGCAGCTCCCCGCTCGCGTCGACGACACCGGCCGTGATCGCCGCGCCGATGCCGACCACGAAGCCGGTGAAGATCCCGACCCCGCCGAGGGACGGCGTCGCGCGCACGTGCCAGCGCTGTCCTGTCGGGGTCGCAACGACCCGGCGCGCCAGCGGCGAGCGGAGCGTCGCCAAGATCACGAGCGCGGCGGCGGGCAGTGCTGCCAGGGTCACCGCGAGCATTGGCGCGAACGGTAACGAAAGGTCGTGAGCGTCCTGTTAGCGGGCGGGGGAACCCGTGGTTCCCCGGGAACCCCCTCCTTCCAATTGCAGACGCTTCCCGCGCTGTGCTGCGCCGGGCGGGAGCCCGGCTCCGCCGGCTACGTCGGACCACTGTTACTCGAGTCGCACGCGGAGGCTCCAGCTCCGCCCTCTCACGCCTCGGGCCTCGCCTACGCTGTTTCCGTGTCTGTCTACGCGGATCTCTTCCGTTACCGGGAGTTGTTCGCCAACCTCTTCCGCCGCGATCTCCAGGCGAAGTACCGCGGCTCGCTGCTGGGGCTCGCTTGGTCACTCGCGCACCCCCTCCTGCTGATGGCGATCTACGCGCTCGTCTTCTCGATCCTGCTGCCGGTGATCGACATCGAGCACTTCCCGCTCTTCCTGCTCTCAGGGCTTGCCGCGTGGATCTTCTTCTCGACGTCCCTGCAAGCAGCGTCGAGGAGCATCCTCGACAACGCGAACCTCGTGAAGAAGGTGCGGTTTCCGCGGCAGCTGGTTCCGCTCTCGATCGTCGGCACGCACCTCGTCACGTTCGCGGTCATGCTCGCCGTGCTGATCGCCGTCAACGCGATCGTGATCCCGGAGACGCGACGAACATCCTGGCTCGCGCTTCCGCTCGCGTGCCTGTTCGTCGCCTTCGTCGGCGGCCTCGCGCTCGCCGTCGCCTCGGCGAACGTTCTCTTCCGCGACGTCGAGCACCTTCTCGCGGCGCTGCTGCTGCCGTGGTTCTTTCTGACGCCGGTTCTCTACACCTTCGACAAGCTTCCGGAGAAGGTGAGGCGGCACGACACGCTGATCGACGTCCTCACGTACGCGAACGTCGCGACGCCGCCGATCCAGGCGATTCGCGACCCGCTCTTCGCGGGTTCCTGGCCGCGCGGGGTCGACGTCGCGTACCTGGCGGGCGCGACGGTCGTCGCGCTGGCCGTCGGCGCTTTCGTGTTCATGCGGGTCGACGACCAGATCGCAGTCGAGCTCTGACGACAATGCGAC
>JALZFG010000350.1 GCA_030861645.1 Actinomycetota bacterium | reverse complement strand
CAGTTGGCGCGCGGCGTTTCGGAATACCTGGATCATCGCCTCGACGTAGTCCCCCAGCGCGGCGCGCCCGCGGCCGCGGACGCCGGCTCCGATCTCGTACGCTCGGAGGTCGCGCAAACAGAGCAGCTCGTACGCATACCGGTGCTGCTCGTGGTAGTCGATCAGCCCGGGATACGGAGGTGACGTGATGATCCCAGTCGCCTCCACCGGCAACTGCGCGGATCGCGCGTCGGCGTGGAGGATCGAGACGCGCTGATCCGTCCTGATGAACGAGAAGTCGCGAAGCCGTCGGATCGTGTCGAGCGTGTAGCGATGCAGGAACTTGCCCGCCTCCTCCACGGGACGACAGATGCGCTTGTGCTTCTGGCAGAAGTACGGGCTTCGGACCGGCGCGCTCGGAAATTCGAGATCGAAGTGCGTCGTCATGCGCGCCGAGCGCGCGGCGCGTGCGAGGACGAGCTGCGCGACCGGCACGAAGGCAGGCGGAAGCGTCTCCGCGACGGACCGGTAGGCCAGCAGCTCGGCAAGCGCCCGGGGAGCGAACCAGTCGGCAAGCCAGGCGCTGCAACCGGCACCGACGGAAGCTGGCGCGCCGCGCGCCTCCGCCGCCGCCGCCTCGAGCGACAGCTCGAGCGGGGCGAGCGAGTGCGGCCTGGTCTTGACCTCGCAAACGAGGCAGTTGAAGGCGGAGATGTCGACGCCGATTGAGTCGGCGCCGAACGCGTTCGCCTCGACGAGAGTCGTTCCGGAGCCGACGAACGGGTCGAAGATGCACTCGCCGCGCCTGAAGTAGCGCCGCAGAAAGGTCTCGACAAGCTGGGGGATGAACTTGCCGAGATACGGGTGGAGCCCGTGCACGTGCTTCGTCCGTCGAAGCTGCGGCAACTCGTCCTCGGACCACGAGAGCTCGAGGTCGATCTGCTGGTAGAGCGCGTCCTGCGTCCTTGCCGCCACGATCGCCGACTGTACGGACACGGTCGGATAGGGCAGCGGGAGCTCCGCCGACCGGCGGAGGCGCGTCGCTCGCCGCGGGTGTGAGGCTTCCGGCACGTCTTCGGCACGGTTGCGTGCGCCGAGCCCCCGTACCGTCCTCTGAGTGCTCGCTCGCGTCGTCACGTACGCGGTCGTGGGACTCGAGCCGCGCCGCGTCGAGGTCGAGGCGCACCTCGGGCGGGGCGTGCCCGCGTTCCTGATCGTCGGCCTCGCCGACCGCGCATGCCAGGAAGCGAAGGAGCGCGTCCGCAGCGGCATCGTCTCCGCCGAGCTCGACTGGCCGAGCACGCGGCGAATTACCGTCAATCTGGCGCCGGCGGGCCTCCGCAAGGAGGGCTCCGCCTTCGACCTCCCGATCGCCCTCGCGATCCTCGCCGCCTCGCTGCAGATTCCCGCCGAGGCGCTCGCGCAGCTCGCCGTCGTCGGAGAGCTCGCCCTCGACGGTCGGGTCAGGGCGGTTCCGGGCGTCCTGGCCGTCGCGGAGGGAGCGAGGAACCTCGGCCTCGAACGGCTCCTCTGCCCCGCGGAGTCCGCGGGCGAGGCGGCGCTCGCCGGGGTCGGGCCCGTCCCCGTGTACCACCTCGCCGAGGCGGTCGCATACCTGCGCGGGGAACACGACCCCGAGCCGTACGTGAGCGGAAACGGGCAGCCGCCCGACCCCGTCGGCCCGGACCTCGCGGACGTGCGAGGTCAGGAGCGCGGCCGGCGCGCGCTCGAGCTCGCGGCCGCGGGCGCCCACAACCTCCTGCTTGCCGGCCCGCCCGGAACCGGCAAGACGATGCTCGCCCGCCGGCTTCCGGGAATCCTCCCGCCGCTCGTCGACGAGGAGGCGCTCGAGGTCACGCGCATCCACTCCGTGGCGGGCCTGCTCGAGGCCGGACGCCCGCTCGTGCGGTTCCCGCCCTTCCGGGCGCCTCACCATACAGCGTCCACGGCCGCGGTCGTCGGCGGCGGATCGCAGCTGCGCCCGGGCGAGGCGAGCCTCGCGCACCGCGGCGTTCTGCTCCTCGACGAGCTGCCCGAGTTCGCGCGCCCGGCGCTCGAGGCGCTTCGCCAGCCGCTCGAGGACGGGTCGGTGAGCGTCGCTCGGGTCGGCGGTCGCCTCGTCTTTCCGGCGCGCTTCCAGCTCGTCGCGACGATGAACCTCTGCCCCTGCGGCGCCCTGGGCGACGCGGGCGCGGAGTGCTCGTGCTCGCCGCAGCGACTCGCACGCTTCCGCGACAAGCTCTCGCTCGCTCTCCTCGACCGCTTCGACCTCGTCGTAATGATGCCGCGACCGCGCGCGGCCGCGGCACGGTGACGACGAGGTCGAAGCGGTCGAGCAGCGCCCGCGACAGCTTGTCGCGGAACGTCGCCAGGCGCTGTGCCGAGCAGGAGCACTCGGCGCTGCGGTCGCCGCGGGCTCCGCACGGGCACAGGTTCATCGTCCCGACGAGCTGGAAGCGCGCGGGGAAGACGACGTGCCCCGCAACGCGCGCGACGGCGACGGTTCCGTCCTCGAGCGGCTGGCGGAGAGCCTCCAGCGCGGGCCGCTGGAACTCCGGCAGCTCGTCTAGGAGCAGAACGCCGCGGTGCGCGAGGCTCGCCTCGCCCGGGCGCAACCGCGTGCCGCCGCCGACGATCGCCGCCGTCGAGGCGGTGTGATGCGGCGCGCGGAACGGCGGCACCGTCACGAGCGGGTGCTCGGGCGCGAGCAGACCAGCGACCGAGTGGATCCGCGTCACCTCGAGCGCCTCCTCCTCGTCGAGCGGCGGCAAGACGCCCGGGAGGCGCCGCGCGAGCATCGTCTTCCCGGTGCCCGGCGGACCGGCGAGGAGGAGGTTGTGCCTGCCCGCCGCCGCGAGCTCGAGCGCGCGCCGCGCCCGCTCCTGCCCCCGGACGTCCGCGAGATCGGGCGGCCGCGGCGGGATCCATCAGTTCGGCGCGTCGTACGGCTCCGGCTCCAGCTCGCCGCGGAGGTACGCGACGGCGTCGGCGAGGTGGCGGATCGGCACCGGCTCCACGCCGGCGAGCGCCGCCTCGGTGGACGACGGCGCCGCGCAGAGCAACCGCGGCAGCCCCATCCGCCGCGCCCCTTCGGCGACGGCTAGGACGCCGCCGACCGGCCGGACTCGGC
>JALZFG010000311.1 GCA_030861645.1 Actinomycetota bacterium | reverse complement strand
CGCCGACCTCGGCAACGAGGCCGGGCACCGAGATAAGGCTGGGCGTCTGCGCGCACCGACTGCAGCAAGGTCGACCCTCGGCGCATGCCCCGCCGGCAATCAGACCCGTCAACCCGGACGCCGCGCTTGGCCCGGTGTCCCTGGACAGATAAGGAGGAAAAGCATGATCGGCGATCTCGTCAAGACGAGCACGAACGACGGCCGCGTCGCGGCGCTCACGCGCGGAATCGGCGCGGGCCTGATCGGCACGACGGGCATGACGGCGCTGCAGGAGCTCGCGATTCTCGCCAGGAAGGTGCGCTCGAGCGGCGCGGCGCCGGCGAGCCAGGACGGCGACGACCCGTGGAGCCACGCGCCGGCGCCCGCCCAGGTCGCGAAGCGCATCCTCGAGACCGTCTTCCACCGTGAGGTGCACGCGGACCGGATCACGCTGCTGACGAACGTCACGCACTGGGGGTACGGGACCGGCCTCGGCGTGATGTACGCGCTCGTGCAACGGCGGCTTCCATTCGCCTCGAGGCCGCTGGTTCGCGGGCCCCTCTACGGCGCCGGAGCGTGGGCGATGTCGTACGCGATGCTCGTTCCGATGGGTCTCTACGAGCCGCCGTGGCACTACCCCGCGAAGACGATCGCGAAAGACCTCTCCTACCACCTCGTGTTCGGAGCAGGCTGCGCGACCGGCTACAGGCTCTTGAGCTGACGCGACTGCTGCATCGCGCGGGAATCCGCCCTGAACGCCACCCTGCGACGCTCCGTGTGTTTCCGGCTGCAGTGACTCCGGCGGGGTGAACCGCACCGGCTCGCGGGCGCGTTCGTCGTCGTAAGCGGTGCTATTCGGGCGGGGCCCCGCGATCGCGGACGAGGACCGCCCGCGCGGGTGCACCGTCCGAGCCGACGAGCTTGAGCGGGAGGCACACGAGCGTGTAGCGGCCTGCGTCTACATGGCGAAGGTCGAGTCCCTCGAGGGGGATAACGCCGCTCGACAGCAGGACTCGGTGAGCGTCGGGGTCGCCGATCGACAGGTAGTCGAGCGCGATGAGCTCGATGCCCCGCTCGACGATGTACCGTGCGCCGCCTTCGTCCAGGCGGACGAAGTCGCGCGTGAAGTGGTCGAGCGCCCAGAGCTCCGAGTTGCGCGTCTTGAGCACGAGGCGGGTGCAGTCGGCCGGGATCTCGAGCGTCCGCAGCGCCGCCTCGTCGATGGGGCCCTGCTCGATCGAGGTCCCGTCGACGACGTCGGCGCTCCCGATCAGCGGTGTGAGCGGCAGCTTGTCGGCGCCGTCGCCGTTCGCTAGGAAGTGCACGGGCGCATCGACGTGCGTCGCGGTGTGGACGCCGATGTCGAGCTCGCTGATGTTGACCTCGTCGCCCTCCGCGATTGACCGCGCTCGCACGAGCTTGATCCCCGGGTTGTCCGGGTAGTGCAGCATCCCGTCGCGGATCGCGACCGACACATCGATGATCTCCATGGCGCGGAGAGTCGAGGTTTCCCCGACGCGGGCGCTTCTTAACCTGCCGACCCTCGTCTCGAGGCTCGCCGCGGCCGGTCTGCTCTCGCTCGCCTATGTCGCCTGCGCGACGGGCTCGTCGATCATCGGGTGCGCGCGGTGGTCGATCGCCATGAGCGTCGGCTCGTCTGGGAGCATCCGCAGCGCGAGACCGAACGCCTCGGAGAAGGTCGGGAACTGCTGAATCGTGTCCTTGAGGACCGAGAGCGAGATCTCGGCGCGGATCGCGAGCACCGCCTGGTGGATCCATTCGCCGGCGAGCGGGGCCATCGCCCACGCGCCGATGAGGACGCCCTTCTGCCGGTCGGCGATCACGGCGAACGTCCCGTCCGGATTCTCCTGGTAGGTGTACGGCCGCGCAATCGCCGTCGGAAGGTCGATCACGGCGGAGACGGCGTCGATGCCCATCTCACGAGCGTCGGGCTCGGTCAAGCCGACCGACGCGATCTCGGGCTCGGTGAAGAGCACGCGCGGGACGGCGCGGTAGTCGGCCTTCGCCGGCCGCCCGAGGATGTCGGCGCACGCGATGCGTGCTTGGTACTTGGCCACGTGCGTGAACTGCGCGACGCCGGTGCAGTCGCCGATCGCCCACACGCCGTCGCCCGCGCGACAGCGCTCGTCGATCTCGATCCCTCGCTTGCCCGGCTCAATGCCCACGCTCTCGAGGCCGACGCCGCGCGTGCGCGGGCGGCGTCCGACCGCAACGACCACGACCTCGGCACGCACCTCCTCGCCGCTGTCGAGCGTCACGACGCGCTCGCCCTCCTCTCGCCTCACCGCTTCGGCCCGAGGGCCGATCCGAAGCTCGATGCCGTCGTCCTCAAGGATCTCCGTGAGACGCTCGCCGACGGCCGGATCCTCCCTCGCCGCGAGCGAGGGGCCGATGATCGTGCACGCGACACCGAAGCGGGCGAGGAACTGAGCGAGCTCGACGGAGACCACGCCGCCGCCGATGAACGCGGCGCTCTTCGGGAGCTCCGTGATATCCGTTGCCTCCCGATTCGTCCAGAATCCAGCCTCGCGAAGACCGGGGATCGGCGGTATGACGCTTTCGGCGCCGGTCGCAACGACGACGGCGTCCGTCTCGAGCACCTGGCCGTTCGCCTCGACACGACCGGGCCCAGCGATCGTTCCCGGCGCCTTGACGACCGTGACACCCCGCCCCTCGTAGCTTGCGATCCGGCGCGAGTCGTCGTGGCTCGAGACCATGTAGTCGCGGTACTCGGCGAGCCGCCGGAAGTCGAGACGCGGGCGCTCGACACCCGCGGCGCGCTCGCTCTGTCCCTTGAGCTCGGGCGGGCGCAGCAGCGTCTTCGAGGGGATGCAGCCCCAGTTGGAGCACTCGCCCCCGATCACGAGCTCCTCGACGAGCGCGACGCGCTTTCCCGCCTTGACGAGCGTGTTGACCGCCACCTCGCCGCCGGGGCCGGCGCCGAGAATGACGACGTCGTAGCGACCTGGCATCTCCCCGCCTCCTCTCAATCCGTACGCCCGCGCCGGCGCTTCGCGAGTCCAGCTGGGGGGCCTCCCACGAAGACCTCGATCGCGTCCTTCCTTTCACCATGCATCCCTTCGTATAGCCGAACAGGCGCCTTGCCCCGCTGCTCAGTCCGGTTCCTGGGCGACTTCGTTACAGCAGCCGCTCTCCTCCATCCAGTCCGTATCCGCTTCTGCCCCCCGCGCTCGCCAGGGCGCCGCCGCCGCGGCGACCCACTGCATTCCGTTAACGGAGATTTCACCCGGGTTAAATCCCACTCCGGGTGAAGACACACCCTCGTCGGTGGACGATCATGCGGCGATGACGCGCTCGAGGTATCGAATCACGGTGCGAGGTTTGCTCAGCGACCGCTTCGCGGCCGCCTTTGAAGGGATGAGCGTGAAGCGAAACGGCAAGCACAGCGTGCTCATCGGCGAGGTCGCCGACCAGTCGCAGCTGTACGGCCTGCTCAACCGACTCCGCGATCTCGGGATCGAGCTCGTCAGCGTCGAGGAAGTCGCGCCGTGACCGTGATCGCGACGGCCCACGACGAGCTCCGCATCGTGCAGGGACTGCGCGACGGTGACGAGAGCGCGTTCGCCGAGCTCGTGAACCGTTACCACGCCTCGCTGCTTCGCCTCGCGATGGTGTACGTGAGGAACCGCGCTGTGGCGGAGGAGGTCGTCCAGGAGACGTGGCTCGGGGTCGTGCAGGGGATCGGGCGCTTCGAGAGTCGCTCCTCGCTCAAGACGTGGATCTTCCGCATTCTCACGAACACGGCGAAGACGCGAGCCGAGCGCGAGAGCCGCGCCGTGCCGCTCTCCTCCCTCGGCGATCCGGACGAGGCGGACGGGCCGGCCGTCGAGCCCGAGCGGTTTCTCGACGCGAACCACCCGCGCTGGGGCGGCCATTGGGCAGCGCCTCCGAGCAGCTGGCGCGAGGTTCCCGAGGAATCGTTGCTGTCGAAGGAAACACTCGGCTGCATCGCCGCGGCGATCGACGAGCTGCCCCCGATGCAGCGGCAGGTGATCAGGCTCCGGGACGTCGAGGGGTGGAGCGCGAGCGACGTCTGCGAGCTCCTCGAGCTCACCGAGGCGAACCAGCGGGTGCTCCTCCATCGGGCCCGGTCGAAGGTCCGTCAGGCGCTCGAGCAGCACCTGGACTAACGTCGCGCCGCTCGCCGGGGGCTTGCGGTCGCTGCGATCCGAAGGTCTAGCGGCACGACAGAAACACCTTCGGCGCGAGCGGGCGTCCGCGTTCCGAAGCGCGGATTCGGCCCGGCTCGACCGCGACCGCAAACTGAGCTGCTCGTCCTCCGGTATCGCGAGGCTGCGAGCACGGCCTTCGCGATCGCGCGGTAGTCAGCCCCGACGAGAGGGTGTTCGCCCAGGTGCCGAGTTGGCCCCGCCTCGCGTAACGTTCACCCGGCTCGCGGGACGAGACGGGAGGACGCTGCTCCGGCGTTCGGACGCATCCGAAAGGAGTCATTTCACCTGTGCCCGCCGACGACCTGACCTGTCGGGAGCTCGTCGAGATCGTGACCGAGTACCTCGAGGGCACGATGGCGACAGACGACCGGCTGCGCTTCGAGGAGCACCTCGTGGTCTGTACCGGATGCACCGCCTACCTGGAGCAGATGCGCGAGACCGTGCGGCTCTCCGGCGCGCTGCGCGAGGAGGATGTCGATCCGCTCGTCCTCGACCAGCTGCTCGCGTCCTTCCGAGGCTGGAAGCGAGGCCGCGACGTACGCGTATAAGTTCCTCGCTCGCGGCACTCTTGGCCGCTTCAGTCGATTCGCCTGGCCCGTCGACGAGTGGGTCGAGGCGACGGGCCCGCTTGCGCCGTGCCAGAACGGCGTCCATGCCTGCCGCGTCGAGCAGCTGCCGACGTGGATCGACGAGGAGCTCTGGACGATCGAGCTCGGAGGCGATCATCTCGAGTCGCCCGAGCTCGTGCTCGCCCGCCGCGGTCGCCTCGTCGAGCGCGTGCCGGGCTGGAACGGCGAGTGCTGGGCCGAGTTCGCCGACGCGTGCTCGCAAAGGGCCCAGAAGGCGGGCGGCCCGTACGCGGACGAGGCGGCGACGTTCGCGGAACAGGCAGGTACGGCGCAGCTCGTCGCCGTCACGGCCTACGTTTCAGCTCGTGCCGCCGAGCACCGAGGCGCGGACGGGTTCCGCGCCGAGCGGCGCTGGCAGGCAAGCTGGCTTCGTAACCGGCTCGCGCTCGCGGAGCGCTGAGCGGCCGCCGGAGCGGTGCCACCGACGTCAGGGAGGATCAAGGATGAGCTTCATCTCTCGTGGTTTTCGCGGCCGCCGTCGGGCCGATGTCTCCGCCGGCCGCCTTCCGCCGGGGCAGTACCTCGTCGATGGCTTCCCCGTCTTGTCCGCGGGGCCGACGCCGCGGACGCCGCTCGCGCAGTGGGATTTCTCGATTGTCGGCGACGTGACGGAGCCGAAGCGCTGGACCTGGGAGGAGTTCCGCTCGCTGCCGAGTGAGACCGTGACGACTGACATCCACTGCGTCACCAAATGGTCGAAGCTGGACACGGTGTGGGAGGGCGTCTCGATCGACACGCTGCTTGCGGACGTCGACCACGACGCCACCTTCGCGATGGCGTTCTGCGACGGCGGCTACACGACGAATCTCCCCCTCGAAGACCTCGTCGACGGCAAGGCGTGGGTCGCGTTCGCGTACGGGGGCGAGCCGCTCGAGCCCGAGCACGGCGGCCCCGCGCGGCTGCTCGTCCCGCACCTCTACTTCTGGAAGAGCGCCAAGTGGGTGCGCGGACTGCGGCTCATGGACGAGGACGAGCCGGGCTTCTGGGAGGCGCTCGGTTACCACATGTACGGCGATCCGTGGCGGGAGCAGCGCTACTCGGGCGACTGAACTGGCGAATCTACGCCGTCGCGGCCGTCGTCCCGGAGACACCGCGCGTCCGCAGCATCGTCCTCCGAGAGCAGGGACTGGCCCCGAGACCTGCCCAGGTGACCGGCATCCGCTGCCTGGAGCTGCGAGAGCCGGCGTAGATCGACGGGTCGCCGCAGCCGTGCGGCGTTCCCGCCGCGGCCGCGGCAAGCTACATCGGGCTCGTCGGCTGCGGAACGGCGGCGCGCTCCGCCTCCGCCTCGGCCCGATCCGCGGGCGCCGCCATGCCCTTCCGCAGGAGCGTGAGCGCGGCGAGCGGGAAGACGAGCACCGAGATGAGGCCGGCGGCAATGAGGGCGGCGCCGGTGGCGCGGCTGATGAGCTCGAGCTCCATACCGATCCCGGCCGCGACGACGAAGAAGCTGAGCGACGTCGCCTGGAGGAGCGCCGCGGCGATCGTCTCACGCGTCGTGATCTGGCGCCGGTACAGCATCGCCGGCAGCCCACGGATGAGGAGGAGCAGGGCGAGGAAGAGCGGCACCTTCAGGATCGCGGTCGCATTCTCGAAGAGCGCACCCCCGTCGAAGCGGATCCCGCTCGCGACGAAGAAGAACGGGATGAAGACGCCGAAGCCGGCGGCCTCGAGCTTCACCCGGAACTCGGGGTGCGTCATCATCTGGTCCCGGTCGACGATCTTGAGGACGGCTCCGGCGATGAAGGCGCCGAGGATTGCCTCGAGGCCGAAGCGGTCCGCGAGGACGACCATCACGATGAGCAGGAGGAAGGCGCCGCGGAGGCGAATCTGAGCCGTCGTGTCCTGGAGGCGCAGCAGGACGCCCGAGACCCGCATCGAGTGCTCCGCGGTGACCACGGCGAAGCCGACGGCGGCGATCAGGAGCCCGAAGCCGCCGAGGAGGAGCACCTTCGCACCGATGCCCGAGTCCTCGCCCGAGAAGAAGAGCGAGAGGAGCAGGATCGGCGTCACCTCGGCAATCGAGGCGGCGGCGATCGCCAGCTGTCCGAAGTGCGACTCGACGTTCCGTGTGTCCTTGAGGACCGGGATGATGACTCCGAGACCGGTCGCCGAGAACATGATCGCGACGAGAAGCGGGGAGCTGATCAGGCCCGTCCTGTCGAGCACGAAGCCGGCGACGATCGCGATCGCGAACGAGACCACGAACCCGAGCCCCGTGATCTCGAGCAGCCGGCCGCGCAGGCGGTCGTAGTCGACCTCGAGGCCGGCGATGAGCAGCAGGAAGGCGAGGCCGATGAGGTTCATGATCTGGACGACGTCGTCGATCTCGACCCAGCCGAGCACGGACGGCCCGATCACGATGCCGGCGACGAGCTCGAGCGCGACGGCCGGAAGCCGGACCGATGGGAAGAAGCCGAGCAGCAGCGGCACCGCGAAGGCAACCGCTGCGACAATCGCGGCGTTCGTGAACGAGATCTCCGGCACGGCGGCTCAGTCTCGGCGGATCGTCCTCCGTTACAGGTGTAACGCGACGGGGCGTGTCGAGACGATGCGAGCATGAGCGACATGACACTCACCGCGCCCGTCGCCGCGCGTCCCAGTGCACCGAGCGGCTACCTGCCGATCGAAGAGCACGGCGTCATCGGCGACCTGCACTCCGTCGCCCTCGTAGGCACCGACGGGACCATCGACTGGTACTGCCCCGAGCGCTTCGACGGACCGAGCGTGTTCGGGGCGATCCTCGACCGCGAGCGGGGCGGCTACTACCGCATCGCGCCCGCAGGAACGGACTGGACTTCGACGCAGTTCTACTTCCCGGACACGAACCTCCTCGTCACCCGATTCCTCAGCGCGGCCGGCGTTGCGGAGGTCATCGACTTCATGCCGGTGGCGGCAACGGCGGCGGAGGCCCATCGACACCGGCTCGTCCGGCGCGTGCTCGGGATAAAAGGGGAGACGCGCTTTCGGCTCGAGATCGAGCCGCGGTTCGACTACGCGCGCGCCGCCCACGAGACGCACGTCGACGCGCGGGGCGCCGTCTTCGCGTCCGCCGACCAGACGCTCGGCCTTGCCTCACCGGTCCCGCTCGAGCGAACGGACGGCGGTGTCCGGGGCGAGTTGACGCTCGCCGCGAACGAGACCGCCTCGTTCGTCCTCGAGTCGTTGACGGCCGACCGCGACCGGCGCACCTACTCGGACGCGGAGACGCGCCAGCTCTTCGTCGATACGATCTCCTACTGGAACGCCTGGCTTGCGAAGTCGAAGTACCGCGGTCGCTGGCGCGAGATGGTGCAGCGGTCGGCGCTTACCCTCAAGCTCCTCACGTTTCGCCCGAGCGGGGCGATCGTCGCGGCCCCGACGACGAGCCTGCCCGAGCAGCTCGGCGGCGAGCGGAACTGGGACTACCGGTTCACATGGATCCGCGACGCCTCGTTCTCCCTCTACGCGCTTCTGCGACTCGGTTTCACCGACGAGGCCGAGGCGTTCATGCAGTGGCTCACCGACCGCTTCCGCCGCGGCGACGCCAATCGCCCATCGGGTCCGCTCCAGATCATGTACGGGATCGACGGGCGGGAGCAGCTGACCGAGGAGACGCTCGACCACCTGGAGGGGTACCGCGGCTCCGCGCCCGTCCGAATCGGCAACGGTGCCGCCGAGCAGGTTCAGCTCGACATCTACGGCGAGCTCATCGATTCCGTCTACCTCTACAACAAGTACGGAACGCCGATCTCCCACGATGCGTGGCAGGACGTTCAGAAGATCGTCGAGTGGGTGGCGGAGCACTGGGACGACCTCGACGAGGGCGTCTGGGAGACGCGCGGCGGCCGGCAGAAGTTCACGTACTCGCGGCTGATGACGTGGGTCGCGGTCGAGCGCGCGATCCGCATCGCCCGTCAGCGCGGGCTTCCGGCCGAGATGGTGCGCTGGCTCCAGGTCCGCGACGCGATCTACGACCAGATCATGACTCGCGGCTGGCACGAGCGGCGCAAGGCGTTCGTCCAGCACTAC
>JALZFG010000436.1 GCA_030861645.1 Actinomycetota bacterium | reverse complement strand
AGCTCGAGCACCTCGTCGATCAGGAGGAACGGCTCCCGGTGCGGGAGGATCCTCTCGATCTCGTCGCGCCCGAAGGGTGCGTTCACAGCTCGAGCGGGGTCGCGGGGACACCCGTGGCGACGCGGCGGATCACGGGGGCACTAGTCTACGTCCGAGTGAGAGGACCGGCGATCGCGCCGTGAGCCCGCCGAGCGAGGATTGGCCGGCGCAAGGGTCGTCGGGGCGGCGCCGAGGTACCGGCTCAACCCGTCGTGACCGGCGACTCACTCGCGCGTGAGGCAGTCGCGCTGGATCGACGGGCGGCCGCAGGAGCGTCGAGCAGAGGATGCTGGTGCGAGGGGGCGCGATCCAGGGGCGCCCAAGCCGGCCGCGTCCCTCGGTCTGCTCCTCGGCGACGGCGACGGCGCCTTCGGGGAGTGCCGGATCGAGCAGTCGTTGCGTCGACGCGCAACGCTCGGCGTAGACGTACACGTGCCCGAAGCGCCCGCGGAGCAGCGGCGCGACTGCCTCACGCGCGAGCGAGTCGCCGGTCACGACGGGTTGAGCCGGTGCCTCGGCGCCGCCCCGATGACCCTTGCGCCGCCCCATCCCCGCTCGGCGGGCTCACGGCGCGATCGCCGGTCCTCTCACTCGGACGTAGACTAGTGCCCCCGTGATCCGCCGCGACGCCACGGGTGTCCCCGCGACCCCGCTCGAGCTGTGAACACACCCTTCGGGCGCGACGAGATCGAGAGGATCCTCCCGCACCGGGAGCCGTTCCTCCTGATCGACGAGGTGCTCGAGCTCGAGCCGGGCGCGCGCGTCGCGGCGCGGAAGCTCGTGCGGCCCGACGAGTGGTACCTGGCTGGGCACTTCCCTGGACGACCGGTCATGCCGGGCGTCCTGATCGTCGAGGCGCTGGCGCAGACGGGTGCGGTCGCGGTGCTGTCGAAGGAGGAAAACCGCGGCAAGCTCGCGCTCTTCGCCGGGATCGACGAGCTTCGTTTCAGGCGCGTGGTGGAGCCTGGCGACGAGCTCGCGCTGACGTGCGAGCTCGACCGCGTGCGCGGACCGATCGGGCGAGGCAAGGCCTCGGCGCGCGTTGCCGGCGACCTCGCCGTTCGTGGCACCCTCACCTTCGCGGTGGAGCAGTGATCGCAAAGGCCGACGAGAACGGCTATCGCGTCGCGGTGACCGGGATCGGCGCCTTCGCCCCCGAGCGCGTCCTCACGAACCACGAGCTTGCGCAGATGGTCGATACCTCGGACGAGTGGATCGTCGAGCGCACAGGGATTCGCGAGCGCCGGATTGCTGCGCCTGAGCAGGCGCTGTCCGATCTCTGCCTTCCGGCGGCGCAGCAGGCGCTCGAACGCGCGCGGATCTCGCCCTCCTCGCTCGACCTCATCATCGTCGCCACGGTGACGCCCGATATGGCGTTTCCCGCCACCGCTGCAATCCTCGCCGATCAGCTCGGCGCGTCGAACGCCGCGGCGTACGACCTCTCCGCCGGCTGCACCGGCTTCATGTACGCGCTCGCGCAGGCCCACGGCATGCTCGCTGCCGGCCTCGTGCGTCGCGCACTCGTCGTCGGCGGCGACGTCCTCTCGAAGATCCTGGACTGGGCGGACCGACGGACGTCGATCGTCTTCGGGGACGGCGCGGGTGCCGCTGCGCTCGAGCGTGTGGGCGAGCACGGCTTCATCGGGTTCGAGCTCGGTGCGGACGGCTCCGGTGGACCGCAGCTCTATCTCCCGGCGGGCGGCTCGAGGGCCCCCGCGAGCGCGCAGACCATCGCCGAGCGGCTGCACTTCGTGCAGATGAACGGCCGGGAGGTGTTCAAGTTCGCCACGCGGATACTCATCTCGTCCGCCGAGAGCCTCCTCTCGGCCTGCGGCCGCGACATTGGGGAGGTCGATGTCTACGTTCCGCACCAGGCGAACCTGAGGATCATCGAGTATGCCGCGAAGAAGCTGGGGATCCCGGCGGAGCGCTGCGTCGTGAACGTCGACCGGTTCGGAAACACGTCGTCGGGCTCGATCCCGCTCGCGCTCGCCGACGCCGACGCCGAGGGCCGCCTCGAGCCCGGAAAGCTCGTCCTGATGACGGGGATGGGAGCAGGTCTGACGTGGGGCTCGTGCCTGATTGAATGGCGAGGCGTTTCCGCCGACGGCGGAAGCGGCTAGCACGAAGCGATGGAGGAGATCCGCTGTCATCCGCTTTGCGTCGAGCGTCTGTCTCCCGACGGAGACGGGAGGGGCAGGGCGCGATGAAGCTCGCGTTCTGCTTCCCGGGACAGGGGTCGCTGGAGGCCGGGATGGGACTCGACATCGCCGAGGCGGTCCCCGAGGCGATGGACGTGTTCGATGAGGCAAGCGAGGCGTCCGGTCTCGACCTCCGGAAGCTCTGCTTCGAGTCGCCGCTCGAGGAGCTCGTCGACACGGAGGTGCAGCAGCCGGCACTCGTCGCGACGAGCCTGGCCGTTCTGGCTGCGCTGCGGAAGCAGGGCGTCAGCCCCGACTACGTGGTCGGACACTCCGTCGGCGAGTTCGCGGCGCTCGTCGCGGCGCAGTCGCTCGAGACGAGCGACGCGATCCGGCTTGTCCGCGAGCGCGGCCTCGCGATGGCCGACGCCGCGCGGCAGCGGCCGGGGTCGATGGCCGCGATCCTCGGACTCGACGATGCGGTAGTGGAGGAGATCTGCCGGGAGATCGAATGCGTATGGCCGGCGAACTACAACTGCCCCGGGCAGATCGTCATCTCCGGGGAGAACGCGGCGGTCGACGAGGCGTGCGCGGCCGCGGAGAAGGCGGGCGCGCGGCGAACGGTGAAGCTGAAGGTGTCGGGCGCGTTCCACAGTCCGCTCGTCGCGAAGGCGGCCGAGCGGCTTCGTCCCGCGCTGGCGCGGATCCGACTTCGCGAGCCCGCGGCGCCGTTCATGTCGACGGTGAGCGCCAAGATCGAGCCCGCGCAGCGGATCGCCGGCCTCCTCGTCGAGCAGGTGACCTCCCCGGTTCGGTTCACGCAGGCCGCGAGCGAGCTGGTCCGCGGGAACGTCAGGACGTTTGTGGAGGTCGGTCCCGGCAATGTCCTCTCGGGTCTGCTCAAGCGGATCGATCGCGGCGCGAAGACGATCCCCGTGGGCAGTCGCGCCGGACTGCGGAAGCTCGACGAGCTGCTGTCGACCGCGTAGTGCCCGCCGACGGCATCTCCTTTTGCTCACTCGAGGGCAAGACCGCGCTCGTCACAGGGGGCTCGCGCGGAATCGGTCGCGCGATCGCGGGGGAGCTCGCGCGGGCGGGCGCCGCCGTCGTGCTCGGCTATCGGAGCGGGGCTGCCGAGGCCGAGGCGGCGGCCCGGGAGACGGGCGGGCGTGCCCTCCAGGCCGACATCGTCAACCCCGACGAGGCACGGTCGCTGGTCGAGAACGCGGGCGAGCTCGACATCCTCGTCAACAACGCGGGCGTTACGAGGGACGGCCTCCTCGCGCGGATGCCCGACGACGACTGGCGGACGGTGGTCGAGACGAACCTGAGCGGGATCTTCTACACCTGCCGCGCCGCGGCGCGCGGGATGATGCGGCGCCGCGCGGGCGCGATCGTCAACGTCTCGAGCATCGTCGGCCTGCGCGGGAACCCGGGCCAGACGAACTACGCGGCGGCGAAGGCCGGGATCGTGGGCTTCACGAAATCGCTGGCGCGCGAGCTCGGCGGCCGCGGCGTTCGTGCGAACGTCGTTGCGCCGGGATACATCAAAACCGTGCTGACGGTTGTCCTGCCCGAGGAGGCACGGGCGGGGATGCTCGCGGCCACGCCGCTCGGACGCCTCGGGGAGCCGGAGGACGTCGCGCGGGCGGTACGCTTCCTCTGCTCGGACGAGGCCTCGTTCATCACCGGTGAGGTTCTGGTCGTCGACGGCGGGCTTGCGATGTAGGTGATCGAGGGTGAGCGAGGACGGCCAACGCAGGGTTGTGATCACCGGGATGGGCGCTGTGACGCCGCTCGGGAACGACGTCGAGACGACGTGGGAGAACCTGCTCGCGGGCGACTGCGGCGCGGGCGAGATCGGGCACTTCGACGCGAGCGAGTACCCCGTGCGCTTCGCCTGCGAGCTGAGGGACTTCGATCCCGGCGAGTGGATCGATCGCAAGCAGGCGCGACGGATGGACCGTTTCGCTCAGATGATCGTCGCCGCCGCGCGGCAGGCCGAAGCCGACGCCGGCCTGGACGTCGGCCGCGAGCCCGACCGAATCGGCGCATCCGTGGCGACGGGGATCGGCGGTCTTCAGGCCTACCAGGACTGCTACGACACGCTGCGCGACCGCGGCCCCGACCGCGTCAATCCGTTCTCGATCCCGGCGATCATCCCGAACATGGGCGCGGCGTGGGTCTCGATGGAGCTCGGGACGAAGGGCCCGCTCACCTCGGAATGCACCGCCTGCGCCGCATCGAACATGGCAATCGGCGAAGGGCTCGACGCTATCCGGCTGGGCCGCGCCGACGTGATGCTCTGCGGCGGCACGGAGGCGCCGGTCACGCAGGTCGGGATCGCCGGGTTCAGCGCGATGCGCGCGCTGTCGCGGCGCAACGAGGCGCCCAAGCGCGCGAGCCGGCCGTTCGACGCGGGTAGGGATGGGTTCGTGATGGGCGAGGCAGGCGCGATCCTCGTCCTCGAGGAGCTCGAGCGCGCCAGGAAGCGGGGCGCGAAGATCTACGCGGAGCTGCTCGGCTACGGCATCTCGTCGGACGCGACGCACATCACGGAGCCGGATCCGTCGGGTTGGAATCCAGCGCGGGCGATGCGGATGGCGTTCGAGGACGCCGCGATCGACCCGGGCGCCGTCGACTACATCAACGCGCACGGCACGTCGACCCCGCTCGGCGATGCGAGCGAGACGCGCGTGATCAAGCTCGCGATGGGCGAGGAGAACGCCTACAAGACCCCGATTTCGTCGACCAAGGGCGCGACGGGACATACGCTCGGCGCGTCGGGTGCCGTCGAGGCGATCTTCACCGTGCTCGCGGTCAACCGGGGGAAGCTCCCGCCGACGATCAACTACGACGAGCCCGACCCCGAGTGCGACCTCGACTACATCCCGAACGAGGCCAGGGACGCCGAGATCGAGGTGGGGATCTCCAACTCGTTCGGGTTCGGGGGCCACAACGCCTCGATCATCGTCGCCCGATACGCCGACTGAAGTCTCGGCTCAATCAACTGGCCAGGGCGGCAGGTAGCCGGCACGGGCTGCGTCTTCCCTTCGCTGCTGTCGATAGCCTCAGATTGCACGGATGCAGCGGGACTTCGCCGACGCATTGGCGATGAGTGAGGGTTCGGCCGCGAAAACCGCGCAGCGGTTTCCGCGGGGAGAGAGGTGGGCGACCTTCGACTGCTACGGGACGCTGATCGACTGGGATGCCGGGATCGAGGGCGAGCTCGAGCGCCTCTTCGGGCCGGAACGCTCGTCGCGGCTGCTCGACCGCTACCACGAGCTCGAGCCCGCGGTCCAGGCCGCGTCGTACCGCCCCTATCGGGACGTTCTGGCGACCGTGCTCGAGCAGCTGGCCGGCGAGGAAGGTCTCGCGTTGCCCGAGGCGGAGGAGCAGGCGCTCGTCTGTTCGCTGCCGGGCTGGCAGCCCTTCGCGGACGTACCGGTGGCGCTCAACGAGGCGCGCCGGCGGGGCTGGAAGCTCGCCATCCTGTCGAACTCCGACCGCGACCTGATCGCGGCGTCCGCCGAGCGTATCGGCGTACCTTTCGACCTCATCGTGGTCGCGGAGGATGTGCAGTCGTACAAGCCGGGGCACGCACACTGGGAGCGGTTCTTCGCCGAGAGCGGGGCGCGCCGCGACGGCCACGTCCATGTCGGGGCGAGTCTCTTCCACGACATCGTCCCGGCGAACGAGCTCGGGCTTCTGAGCGTCTGGATCAACCGGCTCGGCGAGCGCGGAGGTCCCGAGCCGACGCGTGAGCTCGAGGATCTGGAGGCGCTTCCGGGGACGCTCGACGAGCTGGTGCCGCGATGACGGGGCTGGCGCTTCGACCGCCGACGCTCGACGACCTCTCCGAGCTCACGGCGTTCTTCGGCGCGGTGGAAGCGGCGTACGGTACGGGCGGGGCCACCGAGGGCGAGATCCGTCACTGGTTGACCAGTCCGCTCTTCGATCCCAATCAGGATTTTCGGATCGCCGTTTCCGATGCCGACATCGTCGGCTGGATTGATCTCTGGGACCAGAACCGCATGCACGAGCGGCTCTTCGCCGACGTTCGAGCCCACCCGCCCGACCGGGCGGTGTATGGGCGGCTGCTCGACTGGGGGGAGCAGCGTGCGCGCGAGGTGGTTGATCGGAAGGCGATCCTGCGCTGCGGCGCGGCGAGCGACAACGAGTCGCTTGCGGGCGAGCTCGTCGCCCGCGGGTTCGTGGTCGTGCGCCACTTCCTGACGATGGAGATCGACCTCGACGACGAGCCGGCGCCGGCAGTCTGGCCGCCGGGCATCGCGGTGCGAACGCTTCAGCCCACGGACGGACGGGCCGTGTACGAG
>JALZFG010000253.1 GCA_030861645.1 Actinomycetota bacterium | reverse complement strand
GGCGTCGACGAGGTCGTGTACCGCTCGAATCTGCTGGGCGCCGATCGGGCGCTCGCGAACCGAGGCGGCGGCAACACGTCGGCGAAGGGCTTGAGCGGCGACCACCTTGGACGCCAGACGCGGACGCTGTGGGTCAAGGGCTCGGGCACGGATCTCGCGACGATCACGGCCACCGGTTTTGCCGCGCTGCAGCTCGAGGACGTCGTGTCGCTGCGCGAGCGCGAGGCGATGGACGATGCCGCGATGGTCGACTTCCTTCGGCGGTGCGCGCTCGGGCCCGATCAACCGCGCCCGTCGATCGAGACGCTCGTCCACGCCTTCGTTCCGGCGCCGCACGTCGACCACACCCATCCCGACGCCGTGATCGCGCTCACGTCCTGTCCGAAAGGGCGTCAGCTCGCGAGGGAGGCTTTCGGAGGGGAGGCGGTCTGGCTCGACTACCAGCGGCCCGGGTTCGCGATGTCGAAGCGGATCGCGGAGCTGCTCGAGGAGAATCCGCAAGCGCGCGCCGTGCTGCTCGAAAAGCACGGCCTCGTCACCTGGGGCGCGACGAGCGAGGCCGCGTACCGGAGCACGCTCGAGTTCGTCGCCCGCTCGGCCGAGGCGCTGGCGGACGCCGGGGACGCTCGTTTCGGCCTCGGCGGCCCGAAAGCACGTGCGCTGACGGACGGCGAGGCGGACGGCGTCCTGGCGACCGCGCTGCCGGCGCTTCGGGGCGAGCTGCTCGCAGACTCGTCCGGAGTCATCCTCGAAGTCGACCGGTCTGCGGAGGCCGTCGCGTTCGCCTCGTCCGCTCGAGGGCCGGAGGTGAGCCAGGTCGGCGCTCCCTGTCCAGACCATCTGATCAACACCAAGCACAAGCCGCTCGTCGTGGACTTCGATCCCGACCGCAACTCGGCCGACGAGCTCGCGCGGCGGCTGCGCGAGGGCGTCCGCGACTACGCGAGCTGGTACCGGGACTACTACCAGCGGAATCTCACCGAGGAGAGCCGGCCCTTCCCGATCGACGCGGCCGGGCCGCGCGTCGTTCTCGTTCCCGGAATCGGGATCGTCGCGAGCGGTGCCGACGTCGGCAAGGCGCGGTTCTCTCGCGAGCTGTACGAGCGCGCGATCTCCGTTGAGTCCGCGGCCGACGCCGCCGGCGGCTTCCATTCACTGAGCGAGGCGGAGGCGTTCGCGATCGAGTACTGGCCGCTCGAGCGTTACAAGCTCACGCAGGCTCGGCCGCGAGACGAGTTCTCCGGACGCATCGCCCTCGTGACCGGCGGCGCGAGCGGCATCGGCCGCGCAACCAGCCGCCGCCTCGCCGAACTCGGCGCCACCGTCGCTGTCGCAGACCTGAACGCCGAGGGCGCGGACTTGGTCGCCGCCGAGCTCTGTTCGCGCTACGGGGAACGGCGGGCCCTCGGGATTTCGGTCGACGTGACGAGCGAAGAGGCGGTGCGCGACGCGCTCCGGCAAGTCGTGCTCGCGTACGGCGGCCTCGACGTGCTCGTCTGCTCGGCCGGCATCGCGACGAGTGCACCGGTAACCGAGACGTCCCTCGGCGACTGGGAGACGACCAACGCGATCCTCGCGCGGGGGTACTTCCTCACCGCGCGGGAGGCCTTCCGCGTTCTCCTGGCGCAGGACCGCGGCGGCTCCATCGTCTTCGTCGGCTCGAAGAACGCTCTCGTGGCGGGCTCCAACGCATCTGCCTACTCGTCGGCGAAGGCCGCGGCACTCCATCTCGCGCGGTGCCTGGCCGAGGAGGGAGGCAGCCACGGGATCCGCGTCAACACCGTCAACCCGGACGCCGTCATCGCCGGGTCGGCGATCTGGTCGTCGGAGTGGAAGGCGGAGCGCGCGAGCACGTACGGCGTCAGCGAGGAGGAGCTGCCGGCGTACTACCGAGGCCGGACGAGGCTGGGTGTGAACGTGTTCCCCGAGGACGTCGCCGAGGCGATCGTCTTCCTCGCCGGCCCCAGGGCGGCGAAGTCCACCGGGAATGTGCTCAACGTCGACGGCGGCGTGACCGCCGCCTACCCACGATGAGCGACGCGGCGAGCGCTGTAGGCCCTCCGCTCGTCGAGCTGAAGGCGATCTCGCGCGGCTTCGGAGGCGTCCAAGCCGTCACCGCGGTCGACCTCACGCTCGAGGCGGGCACGGTTCACGCGCTCGTGGGCGAGAACGGGGCGGGCAAGTCCACGCTCGTCAAGATCCTCACCGGGGTCCTCCAAGCAGACAGCGGCGAGATCCTCGTAGACGGTGATCCGCGCCGCATCGCCGACCCCCTAACGGCCCACCGGCTCGGGATCGTCGCGATGTACCAGGAGCCGACCGTCTTTCCCGACTTGACCGTCGCCGAGAACGTGTTCGCCGGCCGCCATCCGCGTGGTCCGGCTCGCCAGGTGCATTGGCGTGCGATGCGGCGGCAGGCCGGACAGATTCTTGGCGAGCTCGGCGTCGATTTCCCGCCTGACACGCCGGTCCGCGGGCTCGGTGTGGCCGATCGCCAGCTGCTCGAAGTTGCGAAGGCGCTCTCGTCGAACGCGCGCCTCCTGATCATGGACGAGCCGACGGCGGCACTCTCGCCGCATGAGGTCGAGAACCTCTTCGCAACCGTCCGCCGACTGCGCGAGCGCGGCGTCGCAATTGTCTTCGTTAGCCACCGCCTCGACGAGGTGTCCGCGATCGCGGATGTCGTCACCATCCTCCGGGACGGGCGGCGCGTCGCCACGCGCCCCGCCGCCGAGCTCTCGCACGCGGAGATGATCCGGCTGATGGTCGGGCGCTCTCTGGATGCGCTCTTCCCCAAAGAGGAAGCGGAGATCGGCGAGGTCGTCCTGCAGGCGCGCGGGCTCAGGCGTCGCGGCGTCTTCTCCGACGTCTCATTCGACCTGCGCCGCGGCGAGATCGTCGGCCTCGCGGGCTTCGCCGGCTCTGGGCGCACGGAGGTCGCCCGCGCGCTCTTCGGAATCGACCACCTCGACGGCGGCTCGCTCTCGATCGCCGGCAAGCCGTTCCGGCCACGGGCGCCGCGCGCGGCGCTGCGACGCGGCCTCGCCTACCTACCGGAGGACCGGCTCCAACAGGGCCTCGTCCAGCCGATGTCGGTCTCCGAGAACACGTCGATGGCGATCCTGCCGCAGATAACGCCCGGCGGCTTGCTCCAGCCGTGGCGCGAACGCCGTCTCGCGCGCCGGTTCATGGAACGCCTTCGGATCAAGGCGACGTCGCCCGCACAGGTCGTGCGCAGCCTCTCGGGAGGAAACCAGCAGAAGGTCGTCCTCTCCAAGTGGCTCGCCGCCGAGCCGCGGATCCTCGTCCTCGACGAGCCGACACACGGTGTCGACGTCGGCACGAAGGCGGACGTCCACCGGACGATCTCGCGCCTCGCCGCGGCGGGCCTCGCCGTCCTGCTCATCTCTTCGGAGCTCCCGGAGATCCTGGGCATGAGTGACCGCGTGCTCGTTATGCGCGAGGGACGGCTCGTTGCCGAATTCCCGCGCGCTGACGCGACCCAGGAACGGATCATTCGTGCCGCGGCGGGCGTGGAGGAAGCTGCATGAAGCTCGACCTTCGCTCGCTCTCGCCACAGGCGGTTGCCGCCGCCGCATTCCGGTTGCGCGAGTTCGGGATCTTCGTCGCGCTCGGCGCGACCGTCCTCTTCTTCTCCGTGCGCGCGACGAACTTCGCCACGGTCGGCAACTGGCAAGACATCGCGACGGACGTCGCGCTCGTCGCCGCCGTCGCCGTCGGGGAGACGATGGTCGTGCTCACGCGGAACATCGATCTCAGCGTCGGCTCGATCGTCGGGCTGACGGCGTACCTCTCGTCCAACACGCTCGCCGACCATCACGGAATCCCGATCGTCGTCATCGCCCTCCTCGCGATCGCGATCGGGGCGGCCGCCGGGCTCGTCAACGGTCTGCTGGTCACCGTCGGCCGCATCCCCTCGATCATCGCGACGCTGGCGACGCTCTCGATCTACCGCGGGCTCGACTTCGAGCTGACGCACGGGCAGAACGTCAGCGCGTATCAGCTCCCGCAGGGGTTTCTCGATTTTGCAGCGAAGAAGCCGCTCGGCGTCCCGGTGCTGGCGTGGCTTGCGGTCGCGGTCACGATCGCAGGCGCGGCCGTGCTGCAGTGGGCACCCTGGGGGCGCGACTTCTACGCGGTCGGCTCGAATCCGGAGGCCGCCCGCCTCGTCGGGATACCGGTTGCGCGCCGCGTTACCGCAGCCTTCGTGATCAGCGGCGCGCTCGCGGGTCTGGGCGGGTTCATGTTCGCCGCCCGCTTCGCGAGCGTCGACGCGGTCGCCGGACGCGGTTTCGAGCTCGATGTCGTCACGGCCGTTGTCATCGGCGGCGTCAACGTCTTCGGCGGCTCCGGAACGGTCCTCGGCGCGGCCCTCGGCGCGCTTCTCGTCGCAACCATCCAAGACGGCTTTACGTTGCTCCGGCTCTCGGAGTTCTGGAAGATCTTCTTCAACGGGACCGCGATCGTCGTTGCGGTCACGCTCGACGCGCTCGTCACCCACCGCCTGCAAGAGATCCTGCGGCGGCGCAGACGGGCCGAGGTGCTCGCCTCCCGTGAGCGAGGTGCGCCCGCATGAGCGCGGCGGTGCGCCTGGCTCGCCAAACGGTCATCCGGTGGGAGGCGCTCCTCCTGATCGCGATCGTCGCGATCGGCGCGTGGAGCACGACGAAATCCGACGTCTTCCTGACGCGACTCAACCTGCTCGACCTGACGACGCCTTACGTCTTCATCGGCCTGATGGCGTTCGGGCTGTCGTTGGTCGTGATCGCGGGCGAGATTGACATCTCCGTCGCATCGACGCTCGCTGTCTCCATCGTTTGCTTCGCCCAGATCCTCGAGGCGGGCGTCAACGTGTGGCTCGCGATGCTCGCTGGCCTCGGGGTCGCTGCCGTCCTCGGCTGTGTCAACGGGTTTCTCGTCGGCGTTCTCGATCTGCCCTCGCTCGCCGTCACCCTGGGAACGCTCGCCGCGTTCCGCGGGCTCGCGTTCGTGATCGCGGGGAGCGAGGCAGTGTCGACGTTCCCGCTCTCCTACACCAGGATCGGCGGCGGATACATCCACACGGAGCTGCCGATCGCGCTGCTCGTCCTGCTCGGCTTTGCGGTCGTCCTGGGCGTCCTCCTGCACGCCTCGCGGTTCGGTCGCTACCTCTACGCGATCGGCTCCAACCGCGAGGCCGCTCGCTTCTCCGGAGTTCCCGTTACGCGAGCTCGCGTGCTCGTCTTCGGACTCTCCGGCTTCATGGCCGGCGCCGCGGGTGTCGTGTACGTCGGGTACTTCGGATCTGCGCGCGCGGATTCGGCCGACGGCGCGCTGCTCGACGTCGTCACGGTGGTCGTCCTCGGCGGCGTCGACATCTTCGGCGGATCCGGCTCGATGCTCGGGGTTTTCCTCGCTCTCGTCCTCGTCGCCGTCCTGCGCAACGGGATGCAGCTCGCGAACCTCGGCGGCGATACCCAGAACATTGCGATCGGGGCGCTCTTGCTCGTTGCGATTCTCGCCGGAAACCTCGCCCGTGTAGCGGATACGGGCGATATCCGCGTGCGCGTCGCGCGCTGGCGAGGGAGGGAGGTGATGCGCTCGGAGGACCGGGTGGTCGGAGCTCGTGCCCAGACGGAACTGGAGAATCCCAAAGGAGGCTGAGCAATGCGAAGAAGGAGGCTGAGCCTGCTCCTCGCGGTGATGGCGATCGCGGGAATCGCGACTGGCGTGTCGGTGAGCGTCGGCAGCGCCGGTCAGGACACGGCGAAGGCAGGCAGGAGCTACAGGATCTATCTCATCCCGAAGTTCATCGGCATCCCTGTATTCACGGAGAACGGAAAGGGAGCGAAGGAGGCCGGGAGGAAGCTCGGCGACAGAGTGACGTATAACGGGCCGACGGACGCCACGGCGACGTCGCAGGTGTCGTTCATCGACGCCGCGGCGCGCCAGGGCTACAACGCGATCATCATCTCAGCCAACGACCCGAACGCCGTTGCCCCGGCGCTCAACCGAGCGAAGGCGCGTGGAGTGAAGGTCATCTCCTACGACGCGGACACGGCGCGAAGCGCGCGCATCATCTACGTGAGTCCTCCCGCCGCGAGGGATATTGGCTTCGCCCAGGTCGAGTGGCTCGGTTCGCAGATTCGCTACCGGGGTCAATTCGCGATCCTGTCGGCGACGCCGACCGCCGCGAACCAGAACACGTGGATCAGGTTCATCAGGGCGGCGCTGAAGACACGGAAGTACAGGAACATGAAGCTCGTCAAGGTCGCCTATGGCAACGACAACGACACGAAGTCGGCCCAGGAGACGCAAGCCCTCCTGCAGGCATATCCGAATCTCAAGGGGATCATCGCCCCGACGACGGTCGGAGTCGCGGCGGCGGCGCGGGTCCTCTCGCAGGCGAGGAAGTGCGGCGTCCGCCTGACCGGACTCGGGCTGCCGAACCAGATGCGACGGTACGTCAAGTCGGGCTGCGTGAAGAAGGTCGGACTCTGGAACGAGCGCGACTTCGGGTACCTGGCGGCATACGTCGCGCACTATGTCCTCACCGGGAGACTGACGGGAAGGGCAGGTCAGTCGTTTACAGCGGGGCGGCTCGGCAAGCGGACGGTTCAAAGGGGCGGCGTGGTGATCCTGAGCAAGCCGCTCGTGTTCACGAAGAAGAACATCGACAAGTACCACTTCTAGGCTGGAAGGAGTCGGGGCGGAGGGACGGGCCTCCGCCCCGAGCTCGCGTGCGATTGCGATGGTGAATGCTGCTGGGAAGGTGCGCTGGTACGTGCCGGATGCTTTCCTTCCGGCCGATTCGTCGGGCGACGCCGTCAGTCACGAGGCTGCCTGCCTCCTCAACGTTGGGTCGCGCGACGCCCACCTTCGCTTCACCTTCTTCTTCGAGGATCGGGAGCCGCTCGGCCCGATCGAGCTGGAGCTCGGTGCACGCCGCACTCGCCACGTGCGCCTCGATCAGCCCGCCTCGCTCGGGGGGGTCGAGCTCCCGCGCGGCGTCCCGTACGCGTACTCGATCGAGAGTGACGTGCCGGTCGTCCTTCAGCACTCGCGCCTCGACACGTCGGCGGGCGCCTACACGCTCTTTACGACGATCGCTTACGGCGAGTGAGCACCGAGCGGCGGCCGGGGCCGTGTAAGGTCGGCGACGTGACGGACTCGGTGGATCATCAGCCCGTGCCGACCGAGGTCCGCCCGCGCATCTGGCGGTGGACTGCGCCTCATCCGGAGTGGCGAAACGTGGGCGTTCCCTGGACGTGGGAGGTGGCGAGCTTCGCCCTCGCCGACTCCGAGAGCCTCGTCCTCGTCGACCCGCTGTTGCCGGCCGCTGACGATGCGGCCCAGGAGGTGCTGACGCGCCTGGACGCGCTCGCGGCGAGCGCGACGGAGATCGCGATCTTCGTCACCATCCCGTACCACGTCCGGAGCTCGGAGCAGCTGCTCGAGCGCTACGCACCCTCGCAGCGCGTCACTCTCCACGCTCATCCCGCAGCCGCCAACCGCCTCCGGCGGGGCACGCGGCTGGCCGATATCACGCGCGGCGACCCTCTGCCGGCCGGGGCAATCGCCTTCCGGATCGGCAAGCCCGTCCGGTTCGAGACTCCCGTCTACTTCCCCGGTCACCGGGCGCTCGCCTTCGGCGACGCCGTTGTCGGCGTCGACGGCGGGCTCCGCGTCTGGGCGTCGATCGGTGACGCCAAGCGGGCCCGCTGGTACGAGGAGCGCTTCCTGCCGACGCTCGAGCCTCTCGCCGACCTCGACATCGAAAGCGTGCTCGTGACGCACGGGCTGCCGGTTCTCGAGGATGGGCGGAGGCACCTCGAGCGCGCCTTCGCCAACGCTCCCTGGCACTACCGCTGATCGCGAGGGGAAGCGGCGGTCACCCACCCTCAACGGGGTCCCGACCCCAACCCTCAACCAACCCTCAAGGGGGCCGCTGACCCCACGCGGGGGCTCGTCTTCCCGGCCTGTGTAGAGGCGCCCGAGACGACGACGAAGGGCGGCACTCGAGGACCCCTCCCGCGACAGCGACGCATTTCAGGTGACATGCGAGCGAAGGTCGACGAGGGGAGGGCCGCGGGCGGCACCAGCACTTCGTCGTACTCTGACGTTAGGCTTCGCGCGTAGGGGAGGTGTCGATGCGGATTACGTTCCTCGGCCAGGCGGGCCTCTTCATCGAGACCCGCGCAGGAAGCGTCCTTTGTGACCCGTGGTTCAACCCTGCCTACTTCGCCTCATGGTTCCCCTTCCCCGACAACTCGGGGATCGACCCGAAAGCGATCGGCAACGCGGACTACCTCTACGTCTCCCACCTGCACCACGACCATTTCGACCCGGAGTTCCTCGCGGAGCACGTCTCGAAGGACGCGACCGTGCTACTGCCGGATTACCCGGTCGATCACCTCGAGCAGGAGCTCCGGAGCCTCGGCTTCCACTCGTTCGTCCACCCGAAGAACTCCGAGCTCGTCGAGCTGGACGGGCTCCGGATCGCGATCGTGGCCCTCGTCGCGCCGACGGATGGCCCCATCGGCGACTCAGCCCTGCTCCTCGACGACGGCGAGACGAGGATCTTCAACCAAAACGACGCCCACCCCCTCGACGTCGACGCCCTCCAGGAGCTCGGCCCGTTCGACGCCCACTTCCTCCAGTTCTCGGGGGCGATCTGGTTTCCGATGGTCTACCGCTTCCCGCCGCGGATGAAGGAGGCGTGGGGCAAGAAGAAGCGCCGAAATCAGGAGCAGCGCGCCTTCCGCTACGCGGCGGAGCTCGGGGCGGCGAACGTGTTTCCCTCTGCGGGGCCGCCGTGCTTCCTCGACGACGACCTCTACCACTTGAACGACTTCGACAACGACCCAGCCAACATCTTCCCCGACCAAACGGTCTTCCTCGAGTACATGCGCGAGCGTGGGAACGACCGCGGACACCTGGTCGTTCCGGGCAGCGTGATCGAGCTCGACGGGGGCCGCTGCTCGATCGTGCACCCGATGCCGGACGAAGAAGTCGCCGCGATCTTTGAAAACAAGCGCGCCTACCTCGACGCCTACCAGGCCCGGCGCCGCCCCCAGATCGAGGCCATCAAGGCGTCCTGGCCGCCGGGGGAGCTGGAGATCCTGCCGGGCATCAAGGACTGGTGGGAGGGGCTGCTCGAGATGGCCGACCTGACGTGCGCAGGCGTGAACGCGCGCGTTCTCCTGGACTGCGGCGAGGAGAAGATCGTGGTCGACTTCGTCGAGCGCAAGGTCCACCACTGGCACGGAGAGAGCTGCCGCTACCGCTTCTGGCTCGACCCGCGCCTCGTCACGGCATGCATCCGCGAGCACGAGGAGGACTGGGTGAACTCACTCTTCCTCTCCTGCCGCTTCGAGACCGAGCGCGACGGCGCCTATAACGAGTACGTCTACAACTTCTTCAAGTGCCTCAGCCCGGAGCGGCTCCAGTACGCCGAGGGCTACTACGCCGAGCAGTCTCCGGTGCACGAGCTCTGGCAGTGTGGCGAGTACCTCGTCCAGCGCCGCTGTCCGCACCTGAAGGCCGACCTCACCCGCTTCGCACAAATCGAGGACGGAATCCTGACCTGCACGATGCACGGCTGGCAGTTCGAGCTTGCGACGGGCAAGTGCCTGACGTCGGACGATCGCAGTCTCTACACCCGCCCGCTCGAGGAGGCCGAGCAAGGGGCCGCTGAGAGCGCCGTCCAGCGCTGAAGGGCGGCTCGCGTGGGGAGGCCGACATCCCTCACCGCTGTCGTTCGAGGTGGTACCAGGTGAGCGGTAGCTCCGTCAGGCGCTCGGCCGGTGGGGAGCAGGAAGGCGTCGAGATGCGCTACCGTAGCGGCGGACACGAGGGGACGGGGCCGGAGGGAGAGGGTCATGCCGAGCTGCATCGCGCTGCGCTTCGCACGGCGTGTCCCCTTCCTCGCCGTCGTGTTGCTGGTCGTCCTCGGCGGATCGACGGCGGCTCCCGGGACGTTTCCCGGGACGAACGGGCCGATCGTGTTCGACGGCGTTGACGTGACTACGCGCACGGTGCAGATCTACCGCATCGCCGCGAACGGCACCGGAATGACCCAGCTGACGAGCACGACGGGTGGCGTCTGGAACGAGTGTCCGTCCTTCTCGGCGGACGGCCGGTCGATCTACTTCGACAGTTTCGACCGCTCCCAGCCGAATGCGTTGGAGCACATCTATCGGATGAACGCCGACGGAAGCGGCCGACAGCTCGCCGATAGGAGAAATGGGCCCGCACATGCATGCCCAGCCGCGGGCCCCGGCGGCACCAAGATCGCAGCGCTTCAGTTTCCGAAGCAAGGCGGTAGCGCGATCGTCCGCATGAACACGAACGGAAGCGGTAGGCAGATCCTCGCCCGCGCCGGGAGTCGGCAGGCCAATTACGGTCCCACCTACGCTCCGAACGGGCGGCAGATCCTGTTTAATCGCGTCACGTTTGCCGCGCGCGTGGGGTTCGGGCGGGGAGATCTCCTCATCACCACCGGACCGGGACGCGTAAGAAACATCACCGCGAGCGACAACGCCGCGTACTCCAGCCCTTCCTGGTCGCCCGACGGGCGCGCGATCCTCGCCGTCCGTGGGACGCGCGCTGCCACGATCGTGCAGATGAACGCCGACGGCGGCGACGTTCACGTGCTAAGGACGGTGACGGGTGGCGCATGGCTGGCGAACCCCGTTTACTCTCCGGACGGGACGAAGATCGCGTATTTCCAGTGCGAGGGCGACTGCGGCGATCCGCTCCTTCAAGGCAAGGGCTCGATCTGGGTCATGAACCCCGATGGCTCCGATGCCAAGGCGATCCTTACTCAAGAGGGCTCTGGCGTTTCGCCCGCGTCCATGTTGAGCTGGGGCGTCGCGCCCTCGTAGACGCTGGGCCGAGCGCCGCGACGTCTCGGGCCAATCCATAACCTTCCATACGGGATATCACGACGACAGACACCGTCGCAGTTGGGGCTGCCCGCGGAAAGCGGCGAGGCGGGATCATGGGAGGAGACGTAGCCGAGGCCACTTCCCGAGGGGAACGCCGGCGGCGGCGGCGCAAGTCAGGAGAGCGCCCGCTGCGCGCCGAATCATCGTGGCTCGATCGCGTCGCCGCGGAGATGCGTCTTACCGATGGATCGCGCGCGAGCCTGGCGGACTCTCCCCTCTGACCAGCCTCAAGTGCGCACTACCGGGGAGTACGGGAGGTGGTGGCGGCGGACGTGGTTCCAGTTTCTCGAGCGTTGGCGGGGTCTCCCGCTTGCGGCCAGCGTGACCCGGGGCTCTCGCCGGCCGCGGCTGCCGATTGACTTCTGCGATACGCAGTACTAGCGTCGCCTTCGAGCGACCGATGTGCATTGCGTGCCGGCACTCCCGACAATCACGCCCGCGACCGGATCCGCCGCGCCTCGCACGCGGGGCGGGGATCGCAGAGCGCACGGTCGAGGTCACTGTCGTCCAGGGCGCGTCCAGTGGGCGGCCCGAGAAAGGGTGAGCGCACGTGAACGCAACGCCTCCCGAGCTCCCGAAGCGACGCGTCGAGCGCTTCGGCTGGGTCCCGGACATTCCGGACGCCCGCGACTTCCTCTATTCGGCGCCGGAAGCGGTGCTTACCAAGCTTCCGAACAAGGTCGATCTACGGCCCGACTGCCCGCCGGTCTACGACCAAGGGCAACTCGGGAGCTGCACGGCGAACGCGATTAGTGGCGCCTTCGAGTACGACCAAAAGAAGCAGGGTCTCGAGGACTTTATGCCCTCACGGCTCTTCATCTACTACAACGAGCGCGAGATGGAGGGGACAGTCGACACCGATTCCGGCGCGATGATCCGCGACGGCATGAAGAGCGTCGCCAAGCTCGGTGTCTGCACCGAGGGGACGTGGCCATACGAGATCGCCAAGTTCACGAACCGGCCGAGCGACGCGGCCTATAGCGAGGCTCAAGAGCACCAAGCGCTGATCTACCGCCGGATCACGAACCGTCTCCACCAGATGCAGGGCTGCCTCGCCCAGGGCTATCCGTTCGTCTTCGGCTTCTCCGTTTATGAAAGCTTCGAGAGTCAAGAGGTCGCGCAGACGGGTGAAGTGCCGTTGCCGCCCCGCAGCGAGCAACTGATCGGCGGGCACGCGGTCGTCGCCGTTGGTTACGACGACTCGATCCAGCGCTTCATCGTCCGCAACTCCTGGGGGACCGGTTGGGGCATGGGCGGCTACTGCACAATGCCCTACGGCTACCTGACCGATCCGCAGCTGGCGAGCGACTTCTGGGCGATCTACGCGGTCGAAGAGCCGAAGTGACCCTGAAGCCCAGCCGCAGCGGTTGGGCGCAGCACGTATGGAGAGGGTTCGCGGCAGGGATGCATCGGCTGCTTGACGTGCCGTTTTTCTTGCTCCTCGCCTTCATGGCGCTGAGATCGTCGCGTTCTTCACAACCGGTTCGCACGGCGGTACCAGCGGCCGCTCGCCTCGCCGCCTCGATCTACCACTCGACGAGCTTCCAGATCTCGGGCTGCATCGCGCCCTCCTCGCCGACCTCGGCGAAGAGCGCGACCGCCCGCTTGAGATGCGCCATCGCCTCGTCCGAGCGACCCAGCGCATTCAGCAAGTCGGCGAGGTTGTTGTGGAGGGCCGCCTCCCGGTGACGGTCACCCTGGGCAGCGCAGAGCGAGAGCGCACTCTCCGTGAGCTTGACGGCCCGCTCCAGGTCGCGCTCTTCGCGCGCTAGGAGTGCGAGGTTGTTGAGCACGGCAACGCGGGCGCTCGGGTCGCCGAGCCGCTCCGCGAGCGGCAGGCTGCGCTCGAGGTGCTCGCGCGCCCGGGTGAGCTCGCCGGAGCTCTTCGCGAGGATCCCGAGCAGGTTGTGCGCCTGCGCGAGCGCCGATTCGTCGTCGACGGTCTCGGCGAGCTCGAGGGCGGCGCGCGCGAGCTCGAGCGCTCGCTGGTGGTCGCCAGCCCGATGAGCTGTGAGGCTCCGGTCAGCCTGGAGGCGTGAGCGCCAGCCGTCGTCGCCGTCCGAGAGCGCGGCGAGAGCGGCCTCGAGGTGGCTGGCGGCGAGCTCCCACTCGCCGCGCCGGTGGTGGAGGGTCCCGAGCTTCTGCTCGAGTGCTGCAACGTCGCCGGGCGTCTGCGCGGCTGCCGTCTCGTAGCTCGAGAGCGCTCCGCGGTAGTCGCCGAGGAGGGTCTTAACATCTCCGATCGCCTCGTGGAGGGTCGCGACGTCCGGATGCCCGAGGGCGAGCGCGGTCTCGAAGTGCGCGAGCGCCTCGGCGTTCGCGTACAGGGCGCCCGCGTGCTCGCCCGCGAGCTTGAAGTACTCGGCCGCCTCCGACTCGCGCCCGGCGAGCTGATAGTGGCGCGCGATCGCGTGGGCGCGCGCGCCGGGATCCAGCTGACCGCGGGGAGCTGCCGCGAGCGCCTCCGCGACGCGGCGATGGAGCAGGCGTCTTCGCGCGAGGCTCGTATCCTCGTAGACGAGCGTCCTCACCTGCTCGTGGCTGAAGTCGTACGTCTCCCCCGCCTCTCGAATCAGCCCGCGGCGCGTGAGCTCCTCGAGCGCCGTGACGACCTCGTCGTCGCTGCGCCCGCTCGCCTCCCGAACCGTCTCTGAATCGAACGAGCGCCCGATCACGGCCGCGGCGTGGTACGGGATGACGGCGATCCCCAAAGGAGGTCGAAGAGGATCGCGATCGTCGCGCAAGCGCGCGCTCAGACGCGGCCGAAAGACCGACGGGCGACGAAAATCAGCTCGCGCGCTTCCGTAAGCCGAAGCGCTCCGTCGCCCGTGATACGAACGGGTGAGGCGAGCGCGCCGCTCGTCGGAACGTCCGCCTCGGCCATCGGTGGTTCGTTCATTTGGCACGACCGCGAGCCGTCCGCACCGATCGTGGACGGACGACCGATGGAGGTGTCCACGCGGCGCTCGCGGCGATCCCGCCGGACGATTGCGCCGCCTATTCGCCCCTACCGCGAACGCCTCTGAGTGGGCGAGGGCGGCGCAGCGTCGGCTCGGCGAACTCGAGGGCGGGTCGCGAGGAGGGCAGCCACGACGGCGAAGCCCGCGAAGACGAGCAACGGGAGCTTGACGACGAGCGCCGCGAGCGCCCCACCGACGAAGCCCGAGAGCGCCTCCGCGCCGACCTGCAACGACTGATTGTTGCCGAGCACGCTGCCCTGGTCGTTCCCTCGCACGGCGAGCGAGAGCATGGCGGCACAAGCGGGGAGGCAGATCGCGACCCCGAGCGCGGTCGATCCGAGCGTGATCCAGAGAGCGTCCACGACCCGGGGAACGACGATGAGGCTCATGAGCACGCCTGTCGCGAGGCCGAACACGACAACAGTCGCGCGCGCGGACAGGCGCCGCGCGAGCGCTGCGACGAGGCCCAGGTTGACGATCACGATCGGAACGCCGACCCACGCGACGAACTCCGAGACACGCGAAACGCCGAGATCGAACTCGTCGACGAGGTACATCGGATAGACGCGGAAGAACCCGAAGATTGCGAGATACATCAGGAAGTTGATCAGGTACAGGCGTCGAAGCTCGACGGCCGACACGATGTTCTTCAGGTTCGTCACGGCCTCGAGGTAGGAGATTTGCCCGCGCTCCCGTCCGCCGCCGCGCGTCTCGCCGAAACGGAACACCATCCAGGCGAGCATGAGCGAGAGAAGGGCTGCGACGACCCAGTACGGCGCCGAGTAGCCGAACCAGGTCCCGAGCGCGGCGTCGGCGAGCTTGCCTCCAGCGAGGGGACCGACGACGTAGCCCATGCTCGCGGCGAGGTAGACGTAGCCGAAGAGACGCTCGCGATCGGACGCGGCCGCGGCGTCGGCGATCGCGCTCTGGGCGATGACGATATTCCCCTCGGAGAGACCCGCGCACAGCGACGCGACGAAGAGCAGTACCAACGACTGCGTGACGAGCGCAGCGGCGATGACGGCGTACCACGCGGTGGTCGCCGCAAGCGAGACGAGCAAGACCGGCCTGCGCCCGAACCGGTCGGAGAGTGCGCCGACGATCGGAGCGCCGACGAACTGCCCGAGTGGATAGAGGGCGAGTAGGACGCCCAGGACCAGCGTCCGCTTCGCCGTCGACGAGGCAGCCGAGAAGGGGCCCCACCCCCCGTCGAGGATCATCGGCGTGAACACGGTGATCATGAGGCTGTATCCGAGGAAGCCCACGAAGACGACGAGGTAGAGCGGGATCAGACGCTGGAGCTTCGTCCGCGAACGGCCTTCGACACGCGGGCGCATGCTCAGCCTTCTCTGGTCGTGTCCACCGAAGCGACGCCGTGCCGGGCGCGCCCGTCGGCGAGTCCGATCACAGCGTGGGAACGGTGGTCTTCACCACTGGCCCGTTTATTCCCAGCGAAGGAGGACGCGAGGAGAACCGCTGGAAATCGCGCGACGCGGCGGCGATATTCGGGCGTATCAACGGCCATGCAACCTTTCGGCATGCTCGCCGCCGCTGAGCGCTCCGAGACTGTCGAGTGCAGCCGCGAGCGCCGGTCCGGCGGCACGCTTGGGTCGCCTCTTTGATGCCCCGGGGCTCGGGGCTCGGAGCTCGGCGGCGCCAGCGCGACGCTCTCGGTCTGAGTTCTGCTTTGCGCGATGAGCTGACTGATTATCCTGCAATGACCCACATGACCGACGAACGGAGAAGCGTGGCAAGAAGACGATCGTCGTCAGTGACCTAAGCGGAAACGAGATCGATTTCTGATCGCGCGAATAAGCCCGAGATCGGACGGACGAAGCGTGAATTGGACGGCCGTAGTGTCTGTCAGAGGTCCAGGCGGAGGTCTTCGAGATCGAGGTCGCGAACGACGCCGCGCATGACGTCGTCGTCGATCCGACCGCTCCGTCGCAGCTCGAGCACGGCACGCCGCTCCGCGTCCAACAGCTCGCGGCGCAGGCGCTGGTAGTCGGCCGAGCGCTCCTCGATCGAGCCGTCGGCGTCGGGGTCAAAGCGCGAGCGGAAGCGATCACGACGAAAGGTGTAGAGGCCCCGCAGGCGCTCGGCCGTGGCCTCGCGTACCCACGCCTCGTCGGCCAGCTCGTCGAGCCGTTTGAGCGCGGCTTCGGCGGCGTAGATGCGAGCCTTGGCGTCCTCCTTCTCGCCGACGCCGTCATCTTCGAGCCTGAGTAGGCGAATGAGGCCCGGGAGCGTCAGCCCCTGGATGACGAGCGTCCCAAGGATGACGGCGAACGTCAGGAAGATCAGCAGCTCGCGATCCGGGAAGTGCGCGCCCGCGTGAGTCGTGAGCGGGAGCGCGAGCGCGGCAGCAAGCGAGACGGCGCCGCGCATGCCGGACCACGCCAGGACAGTCGATGATTGCCAGGACGCGATCGAGCCGTCCCGCTGGCGCGGGGCGAGGCCGCGGGGCAGGTATCTCGTGGTCATGACCCAGGCGAACCGTGCGCCGATCACCACCGCGGTCACCGTGACCGCATACCGGAGGAGGGTCCCGGTCGAGCGGCCGGAGAGCGCGTCGAGGATCGACGGCAGCTGCAGGCCGACGAGGGCAAACAGGAGTGAGTTGAGGAGAAAGAAGAGGATCTCCCAGACAGCGATCCCTTGCATCCGCGTCTGCGGCGTCGTCAGCTCGGGCGTGTGCCAGCCCATGTAGATCCCGACCGTGACGGCCGCGAGCACCCCGGAGACCCCGGCCGCCAGGGCCGGCAGGAAGGCGAAGTAGCCGCTGAGGACCGAGATGGTGATCTCCACGGGTGGGTTGTCGAGCCGGCGGCGGACCTGGCGGATGACCAGGCCGACGGCAAGGCCGATCGCCACGCCGCCGACGACGTTGAGCACGAAGCGCCCGGAGGCGTCGGCAAGCGAGAAGCTGCCCGTCACGACGGCGGCGACGGCAACGCGGTACGCGACGAGCGCCGTGCCGTCGTTGACGAGGCTCTCGCCCTCGATCAGGCCGACGAGCCGGCGGGGAAGGCCGAGCCGTTCCGCGATGGCAGTCGCCGCCGTCGGGTCGGTGGGAGAGACGATCGCGCCGAGGACGAAGGCGCCGGGCCAGCTCAACCCCGGAATTGCCGCGTGGGCGACGGCGGCGACGGCGAGCATCGTCGTCAGCACGAGACCGACGGCAAGCAGCGAGATCGGGCCGACGTTCGCCCGCAGCTCGCGCAGCGGTGTGAAGAAAGCACCGCCGTAGAGGAGTGGGGGCAGGACGGCGACCAGGACGAGGTCCGGCGCAAGCTCGATTCGCGGCATGCCGGGGACGAAGGCGAGGCCGAGGCCAGCGAGAACGAGGAGGATCGGGTAGGGAACGCGGAGGCGCTGGGCCGTGGCGAGCAGCCCGGCACCCGCGGCCAAGAGGCCGACGAGGACGAGGCTGTCGTGTGCGGTGAAGCCCATTCCTCCTTCTACGAATCGTGCGGGTTCTCAATTCCAGCACGCGTCGACGAACAGGCCGTGCGGCGCCTGCGATCGCAAGCCAAGACGCCCCGCCGTCCGGACGGCGCGCTCGTCGGGCCCGAGCGCGCGAGCGGCGAGCGACGCGCACGCAAGCGCGAAGGCCGCAACGATGGGGGCTCCAGCGGGCGTCCCGGTTCCCACCTCGCGGCCGCCCCGGGTCGCCCACTCGAGCGGCTTGTAGCGGCGACGGTCTGGATCCAGCTGGGCAGCAGGTCACGCTGCATCCACACCGAGGAGCGGAAGGTGAGCGGCAGGAGCGGCACCTGCCGGGAAGCTCGCGCCGATCGCAATCGCGATGCGACGATGATCAGCGACTCGATGACGATGCTCCCTGAGCGAGTGGCGTGGCTTGCTGCTTCAGAGCTGCGCGTGGGCCTCGGCTGCATGCGCCTGTCGACGGACGAGAGCCGCAACGAGGAGCGCGCTCTCGAGACGATCGCCGCGGGCGCCGAAGCTGGGATCACCGTCTTCGATACGGCCCGTGCGTACGGGCGCGGCGAGACCGAGCTCGGTCACAACGAGCGACTGCTGGCGCGCGCTCTCAGGCGGTGTGGCGCGGAAGGGAGCGCGCGGATCGTGACCAAAGGAGGCATGGCCCGGGGCGGCGGCGGGTGGATCCCCGACGGTCGCGCGAAGGCGATTCGGAGCGATTGCGAGGCGAGCCTCGCCGCTTTGGGCGGCCTGGCGATCGACCTCTACCTCATCCACGCACGCGATCCGCGAACGCCGTGGCGTACCGCGATGCGCGCGTTGGCGCGGCTCGTCGACGAAGGCCTCGTGCGGCGGGTCGGGCTCTCGAATGTCAACCGCCGCCTCCTGGACGAGGCGCTCGACCTCGCGCCAGTCGCGGCCGTCCAGGTCGCGCTTAGCCTCTACGACGACCGGGCGCTCCGAGGAGGCGTGGTCGAGCGTTGCGCGGAGGCCGGGATAGCTCTGATCGCACACTCTCCGCTCGGCGGACCGCGACGCGCCGGCCGTCTGGCCCGTCATCCGGCGTTGGCCGAGATCGCGGGCACGCACGGTGCAAGCG
>JALZFG010000222.1 GCA_030861645.1 Actinomycetota bacterium | reverse complement strand
CCGTTCCGATGTCCCACTTGGCCAGCACGACGAGCGTCGAGCACTGCGCCCTGCGCGCGACGTCGGCGACCGCCACGTCCTGGTCGACGAGGCCTTCGCTCGCGTCCACCAGCACGAGCGCGACGTCGGCGCGCTCGGCGGCCTGGAGCGCGCGGAGCTCGGAGTAGTACTCGATCCCCTGGCGTTGCCGTCGCTTCCGCCGCATCCCGGCCGTGTCGACGAGGACGAACGTCCGCTCCCCCCGCCGCAGCACCGTGTCGATCGCGTCGCGCGTCGTTCCGGGGGCCTCGGAGACGATCACGCGCTCCCTCCCGAGGAGCGCGTTCACGAGGCTCGACTTGCCGACGTTCGGCCGCCCGAGGATCGCGACGTTGATCGCCTCCTCCCCGACCCGCGTTCGCTCGCCCCCGGGGAGGCGCTCGACGACGGCGTCGAGCAGGTCGCCCGTCCCATGGCCGTGCAGCGCGGAGAGCGGGATTGGATCGCCCAACCCGAGGCGGTGGAACTCGAGCGCATCGAGGTCGTGCCCGGGATCGTCGATCCTGTTCGCGACGAGCAGAACCGGCTTGCTCGCCGCGCGCAGGATCGCGGCGATCTCCTCGTCGCCGGGCGTCACGCCGTCGCGCGCATCCGTCACAAAGAGGACGAGGTCGGCCTCCTCGACGGCGGCGCGCGCCTGCTCGGCAACGGAGCGCGTGAGCGGGGATGGGTCGGCGACGTCCACGCCGCCGGTGTCGACGAGCAGGAACTGCCTCCCCCGCCATTCGCAGACGACCTCCTTCCGGTCACGCGTCACGCCCGGAGTCTCGTGCACCACGGCCTGCCGCGTCGCGGTCAGCCGGTTCACGAGCGTCGACTTGCCGACGTTCGGGAAGCCCACCACGGCGACCGTGCCGAGGAGCTGCTCGTCGTTCTCGGTCACGGTGGCGGCACTCCCCGCGGCCGTCCGAGGATATGCATGTCGACGAGGAACTCCCAGAGCCGCCGGATCCGACGCTGGATCTCGACGGAGGCCTCGCGGTAGCCGCGCCCGCCGCGCGGCAGCCCGCTGAAGCGCATCGGCTCGCCCCACGCCACCGAGACGGGATCGAAGTTGCCGAAGCGCCAGGTCTGTGAGCCGTGGACAGCGGCGGGGACGACCGGGACGTCCTCCTGGAGCGCCACCATCGCCGCGCCCGGCTTGACCTCGCCGGGCTCGCCGCTGTGCTGGCGCGTCCCCTCGACGAAGACGCCGAGCGCCTTGCCCTCGGCGACGAGTCGGCGCATCGCGCGCACGGCGTCGCGGTCCGTCTCGCCGCGCCGGATCGGGAACGCGCCGAAGGCGCGGATCAGCTGCGCGACCCCGGGAATCTCGTACGCCTCGGCCTTCGTGACGTAGTAGACCGCGCGCGGGCACGCCCACCCGAACGACGTCGTGTCCACCCAGGAGAAGTGGTTCAGCGCGAGCACGATTCCGCCCGAGCGCGGGATGCGGTCGCGGCCGTAGACGCGAAGGCGCGCGAAGACGAATGTCGCCGGAGCGGCCCACAGCCGCGCGATCAGCCAGAAGAGCTCGACGCCGTCGCTTGGGCGGAGCGACGGCGAGCGCTCGAGCACGGCACCAGGGAGGGTCGCGTCGCTCACGAACCGCTGGTCTTCGCTGCTCCCTCGCGCAGGCGAAGGAGCACGAGCTCCTCGATCCGGCGCACGACGTCGTCGACGGCGAGGTCGGTCGTATCGATCACCTCGGCGTCCGGCGCCGGCTGCATCCGCGCCGCATCGCTCTCGTCCCGGAGGCGGAGGTCGGTCGTGAGCGCCTCCGCGCCGATCTCCGGGCGCTCCGCCATCCGCCGCGCGGCGCGCACGCGGCGATCGGCGACGAGGTAGACCTTGACGTCCGCGTTCGGCGCGACGACGGTGCCGATGTCACGGCCCTCGACGACGACGTCTCCCGGCGTGACGAGCGCGCGCTGGCGGCGGCGCATCACCTCGCGAACCGCCGGGTGCCGGGCGACGACCGGAACGAGTCGATCGACGCGCGTCTTCCTGATCGCGGCCGTGACGTCCGTCCCCGCCATCGAGATGCGGCCCGACTCGTCGAAGGAGACCGGGTTCTCCTCGGCGACCGCGGCCAGCCGCTCGCCCTCGCCGAGCGGCAGTCCTTTCGTGATCGCGAACCACGTCAGCGCCCGGTACATCGCCCCCGTGTCCACGTAGCGGAACCCGAGCCGCTCGGCGAGAGCGCGTGCCACAGTGCTCTTGCCGGCGCCGGCGGGTCCGTCGATGGCGACGATCACGGCGCTCGCCCGCCTCGCCGCCGAGCGCGAGTGCCGCCCGCGACAATCGACTTGCAAACTCGACCGAACGATCGCATCTCCGACAGCGGCCTCCTCCAGCTCGCTGGACCCCGCCGCTCAACCCGGTTGAGCGACGCGGTAGAGGAGCTCGAAGAACCCTGGGAAGCTTACGGCCACGGCGTCGGCGCCCTCGAGCCGGACGCCTTCCCGCGAGACGACGCCCGCGACCGCGCCGAGCATCGCGATCCGGTGGTCGCCCTCAGAGTTCAGGCGCCCTCCGCGCGGGCGGGCGGGAACGCCGCGAACCCGGAAGCCGTCGTCGGTCGCCGCGATGCGAACCCCGAGCGCGCGGAGCGCCGCGGTGACCGTCTCGATCCGGTCGCTCTCCTTCGCCCGCAGCTCGGCCGCTCCCCGAACGACACTCTCGCCGCGCGCGCACGCCGCCGCGAGCGCAAACAGCGGCAGCTCGTCGACGAGGACGGGCACCTCGGCGGGGACGACCTCGGCGGCGACGAGCGGTGCGTGGTGGATCTCGAGGTCGCCCACCGGCTCGCGGCCGCGCCGTCGCCGGTTGAACGTCGTGACCCGCGCGCCCATGCGAGCGAGAGCGTCGAGCAAGCCGGCCCGCGTCGGGTTGACGCCGACACCGTGCACCGTGAGGTCGGACTCCGCGAGCAGCGTCGCGCCGACCACGAACGGCGCGGCGG
>JALZFG010000126.1 GCA_030861645.1 Actinomycetota bacterium | reverse complement strand
ACGAGGCGACTTCGGCGCGGCGAAGCGGCCGGATTGCGCGCAGAGCGCTCAGCTTGCGGTCGCGGAGGTCGCGTTCTCCAGAGGTCGCGGGCGGTTCCATGGCGATCACGGAGAGCACTTGCAGCATGTGGCTCTGCATCACGTCCTTGAGCGCCCCGGCCGTGTCGTAGTAGCCCGCGCGCCCTTCCAGCGCCAGCGTCTCCTCCCAGAGGATTTCGACGCGGTCGACGTGGCGGCCGTTCCAGATCGCCTCGAGCACAGGGTTCGCGAGCCGCATCGCGACCATGTTCTGCACGGTGGCCATCGCGAGGGCGTGGTCGACGCGGAAGACCGCTTGCTCTCCGTCGTCTCCGGCTGCGCGCGCGAGCAGGCGGTTGAGTTTCGCCGCGCTCGCCAGGTCCTCGCCGAAGGGGTTCTCGAGCGCGATGCGGCTCCCCGCGGGGAGTCCGACGTCCGCGAGCGCCCTGACCGCCGCGGGGAACACCGCTGGTGGGAGCGCCAGGTAGGCCGCAGCCGGCGGGCCGCCGGAGTCGAAGAGAGCGGCGACGCTTCCTGCGTCGTCGATGTCGACGGGCCGGTAGCGGAGCGTGCGAACGACGGCGTCGCGCGCAGCGGTGGGCACGCCGCCCGCATGCTCCTCGAGCCCGTCCGCCGCAGACCGCCGGAAGGCGGCGTCGTCCAACTGCTTCCGCGCCGCGCCGATGACGTGAAACGCGTCGGGAAGCTTTCCGGCCGCGTGCAGCGCTGCGAGAGCGGGCAGCAGGAAGCGGCCGGCGAGGTCGCCGGTGGCGCCGAACAGCACGAGCCTCTCGATCATCGCAGGGACGTTCTCACCACCCGATCACGCGGACAGGATGAACGAGAGGAAGAAGCCGGCCGTGTGGCGAAGGCGATAAGCGGCCCTCGAGCTCGAACGCTTCCGGCATGAGCGTGTCGGCGAGCGAGGCGAGCACGGCTCCGCCGGCGAGCCCGAGCGCGCCGGCCAGGTGCTCGTCGCCGAGCGGTTCCGAGAGCGCCCGCCCGGCGACGACGTGAGGCGCTCTCGACGAGCGATGCGCCGAGGGCGACGTTCTCGGGGACGCCGTCGAGCGTCACAGCAGCAGCGCCCAGCCGACGCCGCCGCACGCGGCGTTCGAAGCTCTGCCCGGGCGTGGGAACCGTGTGGCGGGTCGCGTAGCGGTCGAGCTTCGGTGTCGGCAGGGATCAACACGGCGCCCGAAGCGGCGACGCTGAAGAGAAGCGCGACGACCACGCCTCGCCGTCCATTCACCCGGCGAACTCGCGCACCGGGAGGCCCGTGACTCCGGGCATGGCGCGAAAGAGCGATCCGGCCTGCGGCTCGGCGGAGACGGGGAGGCCTTCGCGCGAGGTGGTGATGAAGAGCTGGTCGAGGCGCGGGCCCCCGAACGCGCAGGCCGTCACCTTCGTGACCGGCAGCTCGATAACGGAGTCGAGCGCGCCCTCGGCGGTGTAGCGGCGCACCTGGCCGGCGTTGGAGAGCGCGACCCAGACGCCGCCCCCAGCGTCGACGGTCAGGCCGTCGGGTCGGCCCGGCGTCTCGACGAACGGGCGGCGCCCGGACAGGCCCGCGTCCCGCTCGTAGTCGAAAGCGTCGATCCTGTACGTGTCGGTGTCGTTGTAGTAGGCGAGCGAGCCCTCGGGGCTCCAGTCGAGCCCGTTCGACACCGTGACGCCCTCGAGGACGACGCGTACGGAGCGGTCCGGATCGAGCCGATAGAGCGCGCCGGCGCCGAGGCGCTTGTCGTAGGCGACCGAGCCGCAGTAGAAGCGGCCGTCTGGATCGCAGCCCCCCTCGTTCATCCGCACCCCTTCGTCGGCCCACAGCTCGCCGAGAGGAGCCAGCGTCCCGTCGGGATCCTCGAGGGCGAAGCCGCGCTCGATCCCGAGCACGGCGCCGCCCTCGCCCCGAGGCCGGAGCGCGGCCACGACGGCGGCGACGTGGCGGCGGGCGACGCTTCCGTCGGGTGCGAGGGAGAGTACGTCGCCCGCGAGCATGTCGACCCAGCGCAGGCCGCCCCAACGCTCCCACCAGACCGGCCCCTCGCCGTGGTAGGCGACCGGCGCGGTTACGCGCTCAGCCTTCACCTC
>JALZFG010000102.1 GCA_030861645.1 Actinomycetota bacterium | reverse complement strand
GCACCGGCATGCCCGAGAGCGCCGTCGACGTCCTTCCTCCCGTCGCCGCCCCGCAAGCCCCGGCACGACGTCGCCATTCCCCGGGAGCGCTCGCCCTCCGCTTCGCGCCCATCCTCCTCCCCTGGCTCATGCTCGCCGGCCTGCTTGTGATCTACGGCTCGCTGCAGGAAGGGGTCTGGTCGCTCGAGGAGCTCAACATCCAGTCGGCGGCGACGCTCACGCTGCTCCTCGTGGCAACCGGCCAGACGATCGTCATCTTGACCGGGGGCATCGATCTCTCCGTCGGCGGCATCATCAGCCTCTCTACGGCTCTCGCTGCCACGCAGTTCGGACAAGGCGGCTCGGGCATGTTCGGCTGGATACTCGCTGTGCTCGCACTTGGCGCATTCGCGGGCGCGGCCAATGGGATTCTGATCTCGGTTCTTCGCCTCCAGCCGTTCATCGTCACGCTCGCCACCTGGTCGATCTGGAGCGGTGTCGCCCTCTGGGTGCTCCCGATCGAGGGCGGCCAGATTCCCGAATCGTTCTTCACGTGGGTCGATAAAACGAAGTTCGGGATCGGCTCGCCTGCCTGGCTCCTGTTCGGTTTGATCCTCTTCTGGCTCTGGTTCAAGCGCACACGCCTCGGCGTCTGGATTCGCGCAGTCGGTTCGAGCGAGAGTTCCGCGTATCTCTCCGGCGTGCCGACGGGGCTCGTGACCACGGCCGCGTACGCACTCTCGGGGCTGTTCGCCGCGCTCGCCGGCCTCTTCCTGACGACGCAGACTGCTGCCGGCTCGCCTACCGTCGGTAACGAGTTCATTCTCAGTTCCGTCGCAGCCGTCGTAATCGGTGGCACGAGTCTGTTCGGCGGGCGCGGCGGGCTTGGAGGGACGATCGCGGGCGCGTTCATCCTGACGCTGATCGGGAGCGTCATCTTCGCGCTCAACATCGAGTCGTTCTGGACCCCGATCGTCACCGGTCTGCTGCTGATCTTCGCCGTGCTCGCGAACTCCCTAGCGGAGATCTACGTCCGGAGGCGAGGAGTGCGGTGAGCGCCGTCCTCCGCCAGCTAGGCCGGCATCGCAGCATTCTCCTTGCATATGCCGGAGCGCTTGTGCTCTTCGGCGTGACGAGCGCGTTCTCGCCGGGGTTTGCAAGCGAGAACCATATCCGCGTCCTGCTCATCCAGGCGTCCTTCATCGGCATCGTCGCCCTCGGGCAGAGCTTCGTCATCATGGCGGGCGGAATCGACCTGTCGGTCCCGTGGACGCTCAATGGCGCCGCGATCCTCGTGACGCTGTTCGCGGAAGGGAAGAACGAGCCACTGCTCTGGGCAATCCCGCTCGTCCTCGTCCTCGGTGCGTCCGTCGGGCTCGTCAACGGCCTCGGCGTCGCACTCCTCAGGATCTCGCCGATCATCATGACGTTGGGGATCAACGTCATCCTTTCCGGCGCGCTGCTCGTCTATACGAACGGTTCGCCGACGGCGGCCGCCCCTTCCGACATCGAGTATCTCGCGACTGGCCGTATCGGCCCGGTCCCCGTCAACACCCTCGCATGGGGCGGTCTCGCCGCGCTCGCCACGATGGTGCTCACGTGGACGGCGTTCGGACGCCACCTCTACGCGCTCGGAACAAACCGCACCGTTGCCCTCTTTTCCGGCGTCTCGATCTCGCGCGTGACCGTCACGACGTACGTGATCTCGGGTACGACGGCCGCGTTCGCCGGCATCCTCCTCACCGGCTACACGGGCCAGGCGTACCTCGGCATGGGCGACCCCTTCCTCTTCTCTTCGGTGGCGGCCGTCGCGATCGGAGGAGCATCGATCCTCGGCGGGTCCGGTCACTACCTCGGCACGGTCGCCGGCGCGCTCATCCTGACTGTGCTCGCAGGCCTTCTGCCGATCCTCAACCTCAACCCGGCCTCGCTGGAGATCATCTACGGCGTCGTGATCCTCCTCACCGTCGCGCTCGCGACGCTGCCCGCACGTCAGGCGGCAACGCGGTGAGGATCAGCGCGGTCGAGACGCTCACGGTGGGCGCCGGCTGGAAGAACTGGCTCTTCGTCCGCGTGCGAACCAACGAGGGCCTGTCCGGTCTCGGCGAGGGCACGCTGAACGGCTTCGTCAGGACGACGGAGGCCGCCGTGCGCGAGCTCGAACACCTGGCAGTCCGCGAAGATCCGCGACAGGTCACGGCGCTTGCGAAGCGGCTCTACGAGAGCGTCTCGAACGAGGGGGGCCATATCCACCGGCATGCGATCGCGGCGATCGAGATCGCCTGCTGGGACATTCTTGGCAAGTCGCTCGGCGTACCGGTCTACGCGCTCCTCGGTGGCCGCGTCCGCGATTCCGTCCTCGGCTACGCCAACGGCTGGTATCGCGCCGAGCGGACGCCAGAGGCGTTCGTCGAGGCGGCCGAGCAGGTCGTCGAGAAGGGTTTCAAGGCGCTCAAGCTCGATCCGTTCGGGACGGCGCACGGCTTCATCAGCGACCAGGAGCTGGACGTCGCCGTCGCGATCGTCAAGGCCCTCCACGAACGCTTCGGACCCGACCTCGCGATCCTGATCGACGTGCACGCTCGCCTCAGCGAGATCGAGGCGGTGCGTGTGGCGCGAGCGTTCGAACCGCTGGGCGTCTACTGGTTTGAGGAGCCGACCACCCGCGAGCGCGAGCGCCCGTCAAACTCCGTGGCGCGCCGGACGTCGCTCCGCGTGGCAACGGGGGAGAGTTTCCACACGCCGGGCCAGTTCTTCACGCTTGCCGAGGGAGGCGAGGTCTCGATCTGGCAACCGGAGCCGATGTCGCTCGGGGGGATCGGGAACACTCTCACGGTTGCACACCTCGCCGCCGCAGCAGGCGCGTGGATCGCACCACACCAGAGTGGCGGCCCGGTCGCCACTGCCGTTTGCCTGCAACTCGCCGCGTGTATTCCGAACTTCTTGATCCAGGAGCACTTCGACCCGTTCAACGACGCATGGACGGCCGATCTCGTCACGTGGACACCCGCGATTGACGCAGCTTCGGGT
>JALZFG010000079.1 GCA_030861645.1 Actinomycetota bacterium | reverse complement strand
GCTCTGCCCGCTCTCATAGCCGCCGTACCGGCCGAAGACGGACGCCAGAACGGCAACGCCGAAGACGCCGCCGGCTTCTCGGATCGCGTTGTTCGCCCCCGAGGCCTGACCCTCCTCGCTCGGCAGCACGGCGCTGAGGACGACGTTGGCCACGGGCGCGAAGAAGAGCGCCATGCCGATACCGGAGATCACGAATGCGGGGACGAGACTGGAGTAGGGGACGGTCGGGGTCATCGCGCCACCGAGCCACGCTAGCCCGACCGTCTGCAGCGTGAGCCCGGTCACCATCACCGGGCGACCGCCGATGCGGTCGGAGAGCGCACCGGCGATCGGCGCGACGAAGATCGGCATCACCGTCCAGGGCAGGATCCGAAGACCAGCGCTGAATGGCGAGTAGCCCTGAACCGTCTGCAGGAACTGCGCCAGCAGAAAGATGGAGCCGAACATGCCGAAGAACATGAACAGGGAGGCGAGGTTCGCCGCGGAAAACGTCCGGTTGGCGAAGAACCGCATCGGCAGCATCGGCGCCTCGGCGCGCAGTTCCCAGAGGACGAACAGGACGAGGACGGCGGCTCCGCCACCGATCGTGACCACGATCTCCGTCGAGGCCCAGCCGACGTCGTTTCCGCGGACGAGTCCCCAGACGATCCCGAGCAGACCAACGCCCGATAGCGCGAGCCCGGCCAAGTCGAGCCGGCCGTACGGACCGGAGCTCTCCTTCAACCGCACGAGCGCCAGTGGGATGAGCAGCACCCCGACGGGCACGTTGAGCCAGAAAATCCATTGCCAGGAGATGGCCTCGACGATCGCCCCGCCGACGAGCGGCCCGATCGCGACGGCGAGGCCCCCGATCCCGCCCCACGCGCCGAGCGCGACGCCGCGGCGCTCCGGCGGCACCGCCTCCGACAGGATCGTCAGCGTCAGCGGCATGACGATCGCGCCGCCGACGCCCTGGATCGCGCGCGCGGCGATCAGCTCGTTCGAGGAGCCCGCGAGAGCGGCCGCGGCCGAAGCGGCGGTGAAGACCCCGAGGCCGATCACGAACAGGCGACGGCGCCCAAAGCGGTCGCCGAGCGCTGCGCCGGTGAGGAGCAGCACCGCGAAGGTGAGTGTGTAGGCATTCACCGCCCACTCGAGCTCCTGCAGGCTCGCATCGAGGTCGCGGCGGATGACCGGCAGCGCGGTCGTCACGACGAGGTTGTCGAGCGTGACCATGAACAGCGCGATCGAGGTGATCGCGAACGTCCAGAGCATCTGAGACTTTGCCGTCATCGCTGGGAGGCGAAGCTTAGAAGCCCGGGTTTGGGAACTGGATTGGCGGAACGTCCGACTCCGCGGGGCAGGAGACGGGACCAACCCTTTCCTCGAGGCGCAAAACCACGGGTTGTGGCTCCAGCCGACGAGCAGCCGTCCTAGCGAAGGCGCTCGAGCAGGCGGTCGCCCACGCGCAAGGCGTTGGCCATGATCGTGAGCGCCGGGTTCACGGCGCCGATCGATGGAAGAAAGCTGCCGTCGACGACATAGAGGTTGTCGAGGTCGTGGGCCTTGCAGTCGAGGTCGAGGGCTGAGGTCGCGGGGTCAGGGCCAAAGCGCACGGTGCCGGCCTGGTGCGCCGTCGCCGCGACGTCCATCAGCTTGCCGAGGTAGAGGTTGCGCGGAAGCAAGTGGCGGTGCATCCCCAGGTGGCCGAGCATGTGCTCGAGCTTCGAGGTGAGCCGCCGGTGCGCCTCGAGATTCGTATCCCGTAGGGCTAGGACAACGTTCCCGTCGCGGTCGATCGTGACGCGGTTGTCCGGAAGCGGAAGGTCCTCGGACATGAGCCAGAAGTCGACGGAGTGCCGCGCCATGTCCTCGAAGGCGATCACGGGCGCAAAGCCCGCCCAGGCGGGCGCCTCCCCCTTGATCTGCTCGCCGTCCGACTTCCCCACCATCTGGATGTTCCCGAGCGGGTACTCGAAGTCGTCCGCCCCGAAGTAGAAGTCGTTGAGCGCAAGCGTCTTCTGGAACTGCGTCGGGTTGGGCTCGACGCTCAGCGCCATCACGACGGAGCTCAGGTGGCGCATGTAGTGGCGGCCGACCACATCCGAGCTGTTCGCGAGACCGGTGGGGTGCCGGTCGTCCGCGGAGCGAAGCAGCAGCAGGGCGGAGTTGATAGCGCCGCACGACACGACGACGATGTCCGCCGAGTAGCGCTCCGACTGCCCCTCGCGCTCGACGTGCACGCTCGCCACCGCGCGTCCCGACGGGCTCGTCTCGAGCCGTGAGACGTAGGCTTCCGTGAGCAGCCGCACGTTCTCGTGCCGAAGGGCGGGGGCCACGCACATCACCTCGGCGTCGGCTTTGGCGTGCACCAGGCAGGGAAAGCCGTCGAAGCGGTTGCAGCGGATGCAGGCGCTCGCGTGAATCGGCTGGCCGGCTTCGTCCTCCTCGAGGAGCAGGGCGCAGGGCGAATGGAAGGGCTTTAGGCCGGCGCGCTCCAGATCGTCGTGGAGCTGTTGGATGCGAGGTTCGTGGCGCACCGGCGGCTTGGGGTACTGCTGGCTCCAATCGCCCTCGGTGGGATCGTCCCCGTGGCGCCCGTGAACCTGGTAGAGCTGCTCCGCGTCCGAGTAGTAGGGCTCGAAGTCGTCGTAGGCGAGCGGCCAGGCGGGGGAGGTACCGCCGTGGTGCTGCAGCTCGCCGAAGTCCTGCGGGCGCAGGCGGTACAGCGCCGCGCCGTACACCTTGGTGTTGCCCCCGACGAAGTACTGGATGCCCGGGTGGAACGGACTGCCGTCGGGCTCGTGCCAGGTTTCCTTCGCCCGGTACTTGCCGTGGACGAAGACGGCGGTCGAGTCCCAGTTGTCGCGTTCGCGCCGGAGATAGGGGCCGCGCTCGAGCAGCAGGATCCGCTTGCCCGACGGGGCGAGCCGGTGGGCGAGCGTGCCGCCTCCCGCCCCGGTACCGATGATGATCACGTCGTAGTGGTTGTCCGCCACCGCTGCACCCCCTTCTCTCGACTGCCTGTTCCTACCCGGCGAAATGCGGCTCGGGGAGACCGGTCACGCCTGGTCGTACCGCGAACACGCTGCCCGACAACGGGTAGCGCCTCAGCTGCTCATCGGTCATGTTCTGCCGCGACGTCGTGATGTAGAGCACGTCGAGGTCCTTTCCCCCGAAGATGCAGCTCGTCGGCTGGGGAAGCGGCAGCTCGATCTCGTGCGTGACGGCGCCGTCGGCCGCGTAGCGTACGACTCGGCCGGCGCCGTTGTGCACGCTCCAGACGCCGCCCTCAGCGTCCACGGTCAGGCCGTCGGGGAATGCCCCGCTACTTGCGTCGACCGTCGCGAACACGTGCCGGGCCGAGAGGGCGCCTGCGTCGGGGTCGAAGTCGTACGCGAAGATCGCGTAGCGGAAGCTCTCGCCGAAGTAGAAGGTGCGGTCGTCGGGGCTCCAGCCGAGCCCATTGGCGCAGACCACCTCACCCTGGAGCCGGCGTAGCTCGAGCCCCGGGCCGAGGCGGTAGAGCGAGCCGTCGGGCTTGTCCCAGTCGACGTCGTTCATCGTGCCGGCCCAGTAGCGGCCGCGCCGGTCGACCTTGCCGTCGTTGAAGCGGTTGCGCGGCTGGTCGTGCTCGACGTCCATGAGCAGCTCGAGCTCGTCGTCGCCGGGCTCGTAGAAGGCGAGGTGCTTGGCGAGCGCGAGGACGAGCCCGCCACGTTCCCGCAAGCCGATGTCCATCACGTCCTGGCTGAGCGCGAAGCTCGCGTCGCTCCCGCTCTCCGGCTCCAGGCGGTGGATCCGCTTGCCACGGTTATCGGTCCAGTAGAGCGCCTGCTCGCGCACCGACCACATGGGAGATTCGCCGCAGGTGGCCTCGACCCGCAGCACGCAGTCGCACTTGTTCGGCGCGATTCGCGTGGCGGCCACCGTCGCTAGAACAGCGTGCCCGGCGCGTCGCGCAGCTCGCGCGCGGTCGCGGCGATGCCCTCGCGCATGATCTCGAAGCGATGGGGTTGCCCCTTGGCGAGCGCCTCGGCGAACCCGATCGCCTGATCGGTCGTGAGCTTGCCCGGCATGGGTGGCTCGTTTGGGTCGACCACGCACTCGACGAGCGCGGGCCCGGGCTCGGAAAGGGCGCCGCCGAGCACGGCTTCCGCCTGGGCGGGGTCGTCGAGCGTGTAGCCGGCCGCGCCACAAGCACGAGCGAGCGCGGCGAAATCGATCGGCTGGAGCTCCACCGCGAACTGCGGGTAGCCGAACTGGACGAGTTGCTCCCAACGCACTTGGTTCAGCTCGTCGTTCTTGACGAGGACGATCTTGACCGGGAGGTTGTACCGGACGAGCGTGGCAAGCTCGCCCATGAGCATGGTGAAGGCGCCGTCGCCGGCGACGCAGATCACCTGCCGTCCCGGATGCGCGACGGCGGCGCCGACGCTGTAGGGCAGCGCACATCCCATTGACGAGAGCGTCCCCGACAGCGCGAACTGCATCTCGCCGCGCATGTGGACGTGACGCGAGAGCCA
>JALZFG010000071.1 GCA_030861645.1 Actinomycetota bacterium | reverse complement strand
AGCTCGCGCCGCGCGACCTCGTTGTGCAGCCAGACCGGCGTTCCCCGCGACGAGACGCCGATGTAGCTGTATGCATCCTCGTTCCGAGGCTCGTTCTGGAAGAGCGGGATCCCCATCCGCTCCATCCGCTCGAGGTTCTGCCTGCCGACCTTTTGCTCGACGTCCGACTCGGACAGCGGGAAGACCTTGCCGTTCGCGGTCACGACGCAAGCGTCCCCGATCCCGGCGTCCTCGATCGCATCGAGGACCGGCGGCAGCAGCTTCGAGGACGGCGTGGGGCGAAACTGGTTGTCGATGATCACGCACACGCTCGAAACGCCGGCGAGTAGCTCCGAGAACCGCGGCCCCGAGACGGGAGACTCGAGCGCCTCGCGCGCTGCCGCGGTCGCGTCCGGGACAGGATCGGGCTCCTCGGGATAGAACGCCGCCAGCAGGTTCTCGCTCGGGATCTCGAGCTCGAGCTCCTCGCGGTAGATCTTGCTCTCGTCGTCCGCCGCGCCGATCGTCAGCGGGTCGAGCGACTCGTAGGGAATCGCCGCTCGGTAGGTGTCAGCCATCGTCCCTCCAGTCCATCCCGTATGTCAGCGACCACGGTAGGCTAGAGGCTCCGCTCAGGCGAAGCACGACGATCTCGAGTGCGCGCGACCCGCTTCAACCACGTCAGCATCCACGCCGACGACCTGGAGGAGTCGGTGCGCTTCTACGTCGAGGTCTTCGGGATGGAGCGCATTCCGGCGCCGACGTTCGAGCACCCCGTCGCCTGGCTCGCGCTCGGCGAGCAGCAGCTCCACATCTTCCAGCGCGGGACCGGGGCGCCGGCGTACCACCACGTTGCGCTCGACGTCGACGACTTCGAGGGCGCGTACCGAAAGGCGCGCGAGCTGGGCGTCCTCGATCGGCGATCGTGGTCGGGTCCGCGCGTCCTGCCCGACCGCTCCGTCCAGCTCTACATCCGCGACCCCGCGGGCAACCTCGTGGAGCTCGACTGGCCGGACGTCGACACGCTCGACCGCTCCATCGTCGCCGACCTCGGACGGCTCGAAGACGTCGTCTCGCAGGACGAGGAATCTCTGGGCGCGACGCTCTACCACGCGCGCGAGCGAACTGGTGTGCGCGCCTAACGAAACCGATTGAAGCGCGCGGGGCCGCTTGGTAGGGTTGCCGCACCTCAGGAGCGATAGTCCGAGGCTGGCGGGGAGGCAAGGTGGTTCAGCACACTGAAGCGGCGCCCGGCATCGCGCTCGATGTCCGCCGGCTCGTCCGCTACGTCCCCTGGACGCTCGCCGTCGCGGCGATCGTGTTCGCGCTCGTCTGGGTGCTCTTCGCCGCCGACAACGCGGCAGTCCACGACGTCGGCACCTTCATCCGGGTGATGCTCGACGGGATCACGCTCGCCGGCCTCCTGTTCGTCGTCGCGAGTGGGTTCACGCTCATCTTCGGGCTCATGCGCGTGGTGAACATGGCGCACGGCTCGTTCTTCCTGCTCGGGGGCTACATCGCGCTCAGGCTGCAGCGGGACTTCGTGGGCGGCGACTCGACGTTCGGCCTGTTGAGCTCGCAGGTCAGCTTCGCGAACTGGATCCTTCCTCTCGTGATCGCAGCCGTTTGCATCGCCGTCGTCGGGCTCGTCATGCAGCAGGTCTTCCTCCGGTGGAACCAAGGTCAGGATCTGCGCCAAGCCCTGATCACGATCGCCATCTCGATCATCCTCGCCGATCAGATGCTCGCCCACTTCGGCGGCATCGCCGAGGACATCGCCTGGCCGGGGACGCTCGACCGCTTCGTCAATCTGCACGTCTTCGGGGTCCAGTACGCGGTGACCAGGCTGTTCATCCTCGGGCTCGCGCTCGCGATCGGCGTCGCGCTCTGGCTCTGGCTGAAGAAGACCCGGACGGGGATGGTCATCCGTGCCGGTGTCGACGACCGGGCGATGGTGTCGGCCCTCGGAATCAACATCCAGCTCGTGTTCGCGATCGCGTTCGTGGTCGGCTCGGCGCTCGCCGGTCTCGGCGGGGTCGTGGGCGGCTCGTTCGCCAGCCTCGCGCCAGGAGTCGACGCGAACTGGCTGCTCAACTCGCTCGTCGTCGTGATCATCGGCGGAATGGGCTCGCTCGGAGGAGCCGCGGTCGGAGCGCTGCTGTACGGGCTGGTCACGAACCTCTCCGCGACCTATCTGCCGGCGGACTACACCTTCTACTCGATCATCTTCACGTTCGTCCTGCTCGCGATCGTGCTCGCTGTTCGCCCGCTCGGGCTGTTCGGGAGACCAGCGTGAGCCGCGTCGTCGCGATTCGCCCGAGCGCCGGGCGCGCGGTCGCCGCATTCGTGCTCCTGCTCGCGGCGCTCGGGCCCGTCCTCTTCACCACGTACTTCCTGAAGGTGATCCTGACCCAGACGCTGATCCTGGGGATCGTCGCGGCGAGCCTGATCTTCCTCTCCGCGTACGGCGCGATGGTCTCGCTCGCGCAGGTGGCGCTGTACGGCATCGCGGGCTTCACCCTCGGGAACGTCGTCACGACGGGGGAGACGAAAGGGCTGAACCTCGGCTGGGACCCCTGGCTCGGCGTCGTCCTCGGGATCGCGATCGCGACCGCGATCGGCCTCCTCTTCGGCGCGCTCGCGAGCCGCAGCGCGGGCATCTACTTCCTCATGATCACGCTGACATACGCCGTGATCGCCAACCTCTTCTTCGGCCAGGTAGCGACGTTCTCGGGCTTCGGCGGAATCAGCAACATCGACTCGCACACGCCGGGCCTGATCGGGAACCCCGACGCTCATCCCAACCGCCTCTACTACACCGCGCTGATCGTCGCCGTCGCCGTCTACCTGCTGATGCGGTACCTCGTCCGGACGCCCTTCGGCCTCGCTCTCCAGGGCGTCCGCGACGACCCGACGCGGATGCGCGCGCTCGGCTATGCGGTCGCCCTCCACCGGACGCTGGCGTTTGCCTTCGCCGCGTTCATCGCCTCGGTCGCCGGCGTCCTCTTCGTCTGGTGGAACGGCCACATCGACCCGGCGACGATCGATGTCTCGGCGACGCTCGACGTGCTCGTGATCGCGGTGATCGGCGGCCTCTTCCGGATCGAGGGCGCCTGGCTCGGCGCGTTCGTCTTCGTCGTGATCCTGAGCTACATCCAAGACGTCGGCGTGCTGAAGAACACCGACTTTCTCGCCAACCTCGGCCTCGACGCCAGCCGCTTCCACACCTACATCGGCGTAATCTTCCTCGCAATCGTCCTGCTCTCGCCCGGCGGCCTGCTCGGGATCGCGGAGCGCCTCACGAACGAGGTCTCCCGGCTTCGCGCCCGCCGCCGCGTCGAGGAGCGGCCGCGGCCGGTCGGAAGGGCTGGCGTGCCGTGAGCGAAACCGAGAAGATTCGCCGGGCCGCGCGCTTCGACGCGTGCCCACGACCCACGTCCGAAAGGAGAGTGCAACACATGCGCGACGAACGTTCGGGAGCGGGACGCCGCTGGCTCTGGCTCCTCGTCGTGACGGTCACGGCCGGTGCGCTCGCCGCAGCCGGCTGCGGCGGCGGCGGCAACGACGAGGAGGCGGCGACGACCGCCGCAACGACGTCGACCGAGACGACCGCCGGAGGCGGCGCCACGACCGGAAAGGGAAGCCCGATCAAGCTCGCGATCCTGTCCGACTGTCAGGGTGCGTTCGGCGTCAACTACGAGCAGGACATCGGAGGCAGCGAGGTCGCGCTCGCGCAGTTCGCGGGTGCGAAGCCGAAGAACCCGAACAAGCCGTCCGCTGGGATTACCGGCGGGGCGATCGCCGGGCACCCGATCAAGATCGTCGGCTTCGGCTGCTCGAACGACCGGGCCGACACCGCGATTAAGGAGACGAGACGGCTGATGGAGCGGCTCGGCGCTGACATCCTGATCGGCCCGCTCTCGGGAGACGAGTCGATCGCGGTCGCGAACTACGCGAAGGCCCACCCGACCAAGACCTTCGTCAACGGCACGGCGGGCGCGCAGGACACGACGCTGAAGGTGCGCGCGCCGAACTTCTTCCGCTTCAACGGCGACGGGGCGCAGTGGAACGCCGGGATCGGCGACCTCGCGTACCGGAAGCTCGGCTGGCGGAAGGCCGCGATCATCATGGACGACTACAGCTTCGCCTGGACGTCGGGCGCGGGGATGATCGCCGACTTCTGCGCCGCGGGCGGCGACATCACGAAGCGCGTCTTCCCGCCCCTGAACACGACCGACTACTCGTCCTACGTCCGCCAGCTTCCGGCGCCGAACGAGGTCGACGGCTACTTCTGGGTCGTCGGCGGATCGGGAACGGTGCCGTCGCTGAAGGCGTTCGAGCAGGCGTACGGCAAGCTCGACGCCAAGAAGGTGATCGGCAACCTCTTCTTCTTCGCGTCAGGAGCCGACAAGCAGCTCGGCCCGCGCCTGAACGGAGCGTACGTCGGCGGGTTCGGCAGCTCGCCCGACCTGGCGACGCCGGCCGCGAAGAAGTACGCCGCGACGATCGGCAAGTACTTCAACAAGTTCCCGGGCATTCCCGGCGACGCGAAGAGCCACGCCGCGGACGGCTTCACGTACAACTACTACATCAACACGTGGGCGCTGATCAAGGCGCTCAAGCAGGTGAACGGCGACCTCTCCGGCGGCCAGAAGAAGCTCCAGCAGGCCCTCGCCAAGGTGACGCTCGATGCCCCCTACGGCAAGATCAAGCTCGACGAGAACCGCCAGGCGATCCAGGATCAGTACTCGTACCAGATGGTCGTCAAGGGCGGCGTTCCGGGCATCAAGACCGTGCAGTTGATTCCGCAGGTCGACCAGTCGTTCGGAGGCACCTTCACCCCGAGCACGCCGGCCCCCGGCCGAACGTTCCCGCCCTGCAAGAAGCGGAAGCTGCCGTGGCTCGGCAAGGAGCAGCCCGTCGTCAACGGGGTCCCGAAGAGCTGACGCGCCGTTGGCAGTAGCCGCAACCGAGGCCGAACGCGCCGAGCCGATCCTCCGCCTGCGGGGGGTCGGCCGGCGCTTCGGCGGCGTGCAGGCCGTCCGCGACGTCGACCTCGACGTCACGGCCGGAGAGCGTCGCGGGATCCTCGGCCCGAACGGCGCGGGCAAGACCACGCTCTTCAACGTCATCTCGGGCGAGTTCCCACCGACGGCCGGGACGGTCGAGCTCTTCGGCGCCGACGTGACGCACCTGCCGTCGCCGACGCGCGCGAAGCTCGGCCTCGCGCGGACGTTCCAGACGTCACGGCTGTTCCTCGGGATGACCGTCGAGGACAACCTCTACCTCTCCATCCTCGGTGTTCGCCGCGGCCATCTCCGGGTGATCCGTCTCCCGAGGGCGGACAACGAGATGCGGGAGCTGGCACGCCGCTCCGCGGAGCGCGTCGGGCTGGGACAGCAGCTCGAGACGCTCGTCGGCTCGCTCTCGCACGGCGAGCAGCGCCAGCTCGAGGTCGGGATGGCGCTTGCGAGCGAGCCGCGCCTGCTGATGCTGGACGAGCCGGCCGCGGGGCTCTCGCGCGGCGAGCGGGTCGCGCTCACCGAGCTGCTGCTCGCCCTCGATCCGGCGATCACCGTAATCCTGATCGAGCACGACATGGACGTCGCGCTGAGAGTCGCCGAGCGGGTGACGATGATGCACGACGGCGCCGTCATCGTCGAGGGGACGCCGGAGGAGATCCGCGCGAACGAGCTCGTCCACGAGCTCTACCTCGGCAGTCGCTTCACCGAGGAGCAGGGATGAGCGACGCGCTGCTCGAGATCAGCAACCTCAACGCCTTCTACGGCCGCGCGCACGTCCTCCACGACGTCGCGCTCGCGGTCGGACGCGAGCCGGTCGCGCTCATCGGTCGCAACGGCATGGGGAAGACCACGCTCTGCAACGCGATCATGGGACTGCTGCCCTCCGCGACCGGATCGATCCGGTTCGAGGGCGAGGAGCTGCTCGGCCTCGCGTCGTACAAGATCGCGGCGTCTGGGCTCGGGTACGTCCCGCAGGGGAGGCGCCTGTTCCCGTCCCTCTCGACCGACGAGCACCTGCAGATGATCCGGCGCAGGAACGGCGGCGGCTGGACGGTCGGTCGGATCTACGAGCTGTTTCCCCGGCTGGCCGAGCGGAAGCGGATCGGCGCGGCGCAGCTGTCGGGCGGGGAGCAGCAGATGCTCGCGATCGCGCGCGCGCTCTTGACGAACCCGAAGCTGCTGATCATGGACGAGCCGTCCGAGGGGCTCGCGCCGACGATCATCGAGGGCTTGATCACCACGGTGCACAGGCTGGTCGAGGAAGGGATGGCCCTCCTCCTGATCGAGCAGAACCTCGGCGTCGCGACGTCGCTCGCCGAGCGCCAGCTCGTCATGATCGGCGGCCACATCGCGACGGAGACGACGGCGGACGCGCTCGTCTCGGATCCGAGCGCCCAGCGCCGCTACCTCGGCGTCGAGCCGCTCGCCGAGCACGCGTGACGCGGGGCCGGTGC
>JALZFG010000012.1 GCA_030861645.1 Actinomycetota bacterium | reverse complement strand
CGCCAGCGCCTGGCGCGCCTGCCGCCGCGCCTCCCGCCAGCCGCTCATCGGCCTCGCGAGACGGAGGCGATCATCGACGACCGGCCGCTCGAGTCAGGCATGGGCGAGTGGTTCGAGGCGATCGCCTTCCTCGGCGGGCGAAGGGGACTCCGTCCCTTCGCGTGCGAAGCGTCCCGCCATCCGCGACCCGAGCCCGGACGAGTCGCACCGCGGCGCGCTTCGTCGTGATTCCCTCGGGAACGAGGCGGGCCGTTCTCGGCCGCCGTCTTCGCTTCGACCGTTACCCGGTGACGTCGCCCTGGCGGACCTCGCCGCGTCATGCGCCCGTCTCGACGACGCGGCTCTCCACGAGCTCTTTGAATCGGTCGAGATCATCCTTGACCCGTCGGTCGTCCGCGCCGAGCGCGCTGCCGAGTGTTTCCGTGAGCCCCTCGGGCTCGTAGGACATCTCCACCTCGAGCCGCGTCCGGTTGCCCTCGAGGGGTGGAAGCGCACCTCGCCCGAGTTGCCCTTGGTCGAACGCCACGCGACGCGCTCGTCGGGCTGCTGGTACGTGATCTCGGCGTCCCACTCGTGCCGTTTCCCCTCGAACTCGGCGACCCAGTGCAGATGCGTGTCGTCGAGCTGCGTGACGGACGCGACGCCCTCCATGAACTTCGGGAACTCCTCGAACTGCGTCCACTGGTTATACGCGACCGAGACCGGAACGTCGACCTCGATCGCTTCGCTGACGGCTGCGATTCGGCTCCTCCTCGTTCGTGGTCGGGACTCGCTAACGGCGCCTCGATCTCAAACGTTGCTTTCGGCCGGCAGCCGAGCGGGGGCTACGGAGCGATGCCGAGCGCCTCGGCCGCTTCCGTCACCGCGGCGTCGTCCACCGCGAGCACGCGGATATCGACCAGACGAAGCCGTGGACCGACGCGGTCGAAGAGCGTCGCGTTGGTCCAGAGCGACTCGTAGACCGACCACCAGGTCAGACCCGCCGAGGTCGGATGCGCGTGGTAGAGGGCGAGCGCCTGCGGCTGAGTGACGCGACGCTTGCGCGTCGCGACCCGCGAGGGCCGCAGAGCCTCCCGCGCGAGCACGCCCGGATCGTCGAGGTCGACGAGCTCCTCCTCGTCCGCGAGCTCGATCGCGGCGACGGCGAGCGGCAGCATTCGACGCATCAGCATCTCCGGCACGAGCCGTTGACCGCGGAAGCGGGCGAGCTGCTCCACGACCGCCGACGGCTCGCGGTCCGTCAGGTAGAGACACCCGTAGACGTCTGGGTTGTCGTGGCGTCCCTCGCCCTGGTACTCGCGCGGAAACCAGAGCGCGCCGTCCGGCTCGGTGGGACGAGCGCGGGAGCTGTAGGCGAAGCAGCGGTGGAGGATCAAGCGAACGAATCCGCGCGCTCGGCACGGATCGCCCGCATCAGCTCTTCGGTCTTTCCGACTCGAATCAAGTCGATCGGCCGCCGGTCGCCGAGATTCGGGTTGAGGCCGAAGAGCCACGAGCGCGCCGCCTCCGGGTGGTAGATCCGGAGCAGGTTCGACCAGACGAGCTCGAGCAGATCGACCTTCTCCGCGTTGAGGGGGTCGATCCCCGCCCCGCGGAGCCAGCGCGTGACCCGCGAGCGGCTGACGCCGAGGAGGTCGGCGACGGCCGCACCGGACCTGAAGTCCTCGGCGAGCGCCTCGACCTTCGCTGCGGTCGCGACCGGCATACCGGGAGCGTAGCGCAACAGAACCTGTTGCGCGACGGCTGCCTTGCCGCCGGGCGGCGCGCCGTGGCCCCGGGGTGAGCCGCCGTCCGCGCGCGTCCTGTGCCCGGACCAGCAGTTCGCCGAGCCGGTGACGCTTTCGTCCACCGATCCAACCGACCTTCCTCTTCCGAGCACTGCCGCCCGGATCGGTTTCGACCTACTCGCGCCCCGTGCTCGGCGCAGTCGTCACCCTACGCATTGTCAACCGCAACTTTCAAGCCCTCGCTCGCACGAATTCGTCGCAAATTGCGTACGCTCGAAAGAATGCTGGCAAGAAGGAAGCACCCTGCAATTCAGCCTGCTTCCTTTCGGGACCAGAATTCGCCGAGCCGGTGGCGCTTTCGTCCACCGATCCAACCGACGTTCCTCTTCCGAGTACTGCCGCCCGGATCGGTTTCGACCTACTCGCGCCCCGTGCTCGGCGCAGCCGGCACTCTAGGACGTGTCCAAGGGAGGCGCAAGCGCGAGCGACGACGTTTTCCTCGCAATTTGCGAACGAGTGACGGAACGGGAAAACCATTTTTCTGCAAATTGCATGATTACCGTTCCTCACGGAGATGCCTGCTCGAGCAGCCCCGAGTCGAGCACCAGCGGCAGCGCGAGCGTCCGGTACCCAACCTCGTCGAAGCGAACGACGATCGTATCCGCCTCGTATCGCTGGACCGCCCCCTCACCCCACTTCGGGTGGCGAACGCGGGTGCCGAGCGGGAACGGCAGCTCCTCCGCGTCCTGCTCGCTGCTCCGTCCCGCCTCGCAGTTGTCGCAGAATCCGCACGGGTCAGGGAGCTCCTCGCCGAAGTAGTTGAGGAGGTAGCGCCGGCGGCAGTCTCGCGTCTCCGCGTACGCGCCCATCATCTCGACGCGAGTACGCTCGAACTCGCGGTGGCGGTCTTCGGCACGCGCGGCCTCGTTCGCGACCTCCTCGCCCGCGGCGCCGTCGGCCGTCTCGGCCGCCCCGGAGGCATCGAACTCGACCGCGTCGACCTCCTCGAGCCTGCTCAGCGCGGCCTCGGTCTTCGCGAGGGAGAGTCCCGCGCGCCGCGCCACCTCGTCGGGGCGGAGGGAGTCGGCGTCCTCCGCGTCGACGACGGCCGCGACGTGCTCGATCTCGTCGGCGTTCACTCGTCCTCCCCCCGAGAAGAACCGGCGCAGGCCCAAATCCTGTGAGCGGTAGAACAGGATCGCGCGCGCCTCCTCCCCGTCGCGGCCCGAGCGCCCGATCTCCTGGTAGTACGAGTCGACGGAGTCGCTCGGCTCGTGGTGGAAGACGAAGCGGACGTTCGGCTTGTCGATGCCGAGCCCGAACGCCACGGTTGCGACGACCGTCTCGATCCGATCCTCCATGAACGCCTGCTGCACCTCGTCGCGGTCGCGGTCGCGGAGGCCGGCGTGGTACGCGCGCGCGTCGACGCCGTGTTCGCGAAGCGCCAGGGCGAGCTCCTCGGCGCGCCTTCTCGTCGCGGTATAGACGATGCCGGGCTTCGCGCTCTCGCGGACGCGCGGCACGAGCGCCGCCGTCTTCTCGTCGGGATGGTCGAAGCGCTCCACGCCGAGCCAGATGTTCGGGCGGTCGAACCCACGCGCGACGACGAGCGGGTCGCGCAGGCCGAGCCGCTCGATGATCTCGTCGCGGACGAGCGGAGAGGCCGTCGCGGTGAGCGCGAGAACCGGCGGGTGGCCGAGCGCCTCGACGACGGCGCCGAGCCGGAGGTACTCGGGGCGGAAGTCGTGCCCCCACTCCGTGATGCAGTGCGCTTCGTCGACGACGAAGAGCGAGGGCTGCGCGCTGCGCAGCCGCCCAAGCGTCTCGTTCGCCGCGAACTGCTCGGGCGCGAGCAAGAGAAACTCGAGCTCGCCCGCGTCGAGCTCCTCGAGCGCCTCTCGCCGCTCCGACTCGCGCAGGGACGAGTTGAGCTGAGCGGCGTCGGCGATCTCGGCCTCCTCGATTGATTCCACCTGGTCGCGCTGGAGCGCGACGAGCGGAGAGACGACCACCGTCGGACCCTCGAGCAGCACCCCGGCGAGTTGGTAGATCGCCGACTTCCCCGCAGCCGTCGGCATGACGACGAGCGCGTCCCGCTCCGCGACGATCGCTTCCACCGCCTCGAGCTGGCCCGGGCGCAGGCGCTCGAACCCGAGCCGCTCCCTCGCCGCGCGTCGGATCTCGTCGCGCTTCACCGCCATCCTGCGGGAACGTATCCCCGGGGAACGCGTCTCAATCCTGGCGATCCAGCGGCGCCATCTAGCCGGTCCGGATGAGCCTGCCCTCGGGGTCGAGCTCGACGAAGTGGTCCGCTTCGCCGCTTCGGTAGGCCGCGCACTGGTTCTCGGGCCGGTCGTCCACGTCCCGCCGCGGGTCGTGGGCGACGTCCGCGACCCATCCCGGCTTGACGAGACCGAGGCACGGGCCGCGATCGAAGTCGACGCCCCGCGCCTTCGCCTTCGCATACGCGTCTTTGGCCGCCGCGATCGCGCCGCTTCGCCCCTCGTCGCTCGTCCCGCCGCCGCATCCGGTGAGGAGGAGTAC
>JALZFG010000002.1 GCA_030861645.1 Actinomycetota bacterium | reverse complement strand
GGCTGATCTTGCCGACCGCGACGCCGCGGTTCTTCAGGTCGAAGCTGAGGTTACGCCCGCCGCGGAACTTGCCGTTCTTCGCCGCCTGGATCACGCGGTACACCCACAGGTCGACACGCTTGACGGCGCTCGTGAGGATATGCCGGCCGAGGAACGACTGGTCGACGTCGACGCCGATCCCCCACTTGCCCCGCTCTCGGGCGGCGTCGAGCGCGCCGAGGCCGCACGGGCCGGCGACGTTGAAGACGACCTGCGAGCCCTCCGCGATCTGGTTGAGCGCGATCTCCTTGCACTTGTCCTGCTCGATGAACGTCTGGGAGTACCCGAACAGGACGCGGATCCGCGGGTTGCACTTCCGCGCCCCGGCGCGATAGCCGGCGAGGAAGGTGTCGACGGGCGGGATCTTCACGCCGGCAGTGACGCTGATCACCTGCCGCCCGCCCTGCCGTCTCGTGATGAGGCCGGCGAGGCAACCGACGAGGTAGCTGTTCTCCTCGGTTGCGAAGGTCGAGCCCATGACGTTCGGGGACCGACGCCCGTTGAACGGCGCCGTCCTCACGTCCACATCGGTGATCCCGAATTTCAGGTTTCGGAAGCGGTCCGCGACTGTCTTCGTCGCATCGTTCAGCAGGAACCCCGCCGAGATGATGACGTTGAACCGCTCGCGCGCGACGCGGGTCAGGTTCGGAATGTAGTCGCCGGCACTGCGTGACTCGATCGCGCGCGTCTGGATCTTGAGCCGCCGCTTCGCCATGTTCAGCCCGGTGAGCTGGTTCTGGTTGAAGCCCTTGTCGTTGAACCGCCCGACGTCGCTGATGAGCGCCGCCTTGAACGTGGTCGCCCGCGGCGCGGCAGCCCCGCTGCCCACGATCGCCGCTGTGACGAGGACGGCGGCGACGGACACCGCCAGTCCGAGCGGCAGAAAGCGTCTCTTGCTCACGTACTACCCTCCTGTCCGTTACTCGGCGCACCGCAGCGCCGCTGACACACCGATCCTAAGCAGTAGACCCCTACGATTCAATGAGACGACCGTCGCCGGGGGGAGTTAGGCCGCGAGCGCGTCCGGGACGAGCGCGCCCGGCTCGGTGAGCACCCCGTTATCGGGCGGCGGCGCGCCGCTCCGCCTCGCGGATCAGGCTCTCGGCGCACTGACGAATCCGCGCGCGGTCCTCCTCGCTCGCGCGCGCGAGCCGCGCTCGGACGAGGTCCTCGCAGCGCTCGAGGATCGCCTCCCACTCGTCGGGATCTCGTCCCCGCGCCTCGAGCAGCCGTCTCAACCACCGGCGCCCGAGCTCGGCGTGGAGCGTCTCGTCGGCCCAGTCGAACTCCATGTCGACCTCGCTCGTCCGGTCGCCCATCTCGCGGAAGGCGTGCGCCCGCTCGCGCTTCCGCCCGATGTTCTTCGTCTCGAAGTAGCCGAGCATGCCCAGCCGATAGATCGGATCCTCGCCCGCGCACGCCTCGTAGATGTAGCCCCCGAGCGGAACCATCGCCGGATCGAGGCCCCAGGCGTCCAGCCTGCGCTTCCCCATGAGCATGTGGCGCGCCTCGTCGTACGTCCAGCGGGCCGCCTCCGGGATCCATTCCCACTCGAGCTCGGGGGCGAGCGCCCACAGGATCGCGCCGGCGGTCTCGACCGCCCAGACCTCGTTCAGGTGGCTGACGGCCGAGCGAAGCTGCAGGCGGATGCCCTCACCGTAGGGGAAGTCGGGGTCGAGGACGTCCGGCCAGTAGAAGCTCGAGCGGAAGTAGCGCTCGTCCCGGGCCGGCTCGTCCGGGACCCGGAACGGCGTCCCGCGCGGGGCCTCCAGCGTCGCGAGGGCCCGGCGGAGATCGCGCGTCCAGGCGCTCTCCCCGGCGGCGTGCAGCGCCGCGATCTGCTCCTCCTTGTCGCGCGCGGCAGCCTCGAGGACCCGGACCGTCGGCCCGTCCGCGAGCTCGTCCTCGGCGGCGAGGAAGTCGCGGTAGCCGGCCTCGAGCGCCGGAAGCAGGACCCGCGAGAGGCCGCCGAGGAAGGAGGTCGCGTCCGGCGCGTCGATCGCGCCCTCGTAGACCCCGATCAGCGGCGCGCCCGCGCCGGCCTCGAGCAGCCGGCTCGGGTAGCGAAGCTCGAAGACGCGCGCGCGCAGGGCATCCCCGGCAAGGCCGCACTGCCAGGCCGCGCGCGCGAGCGCGGCCTTCGTCTCCAGGGGCGCGACGGCCGCGATCCAGGCCCCGCAGGCGAGCGTCAGCGCGCGTTCGAGGTGGTGGAATCGCGTCAGGACTTGCGCGGTGTCCGTTCGCTCCCTCAGGGAGCGCGTCGCCGGGAGGTAGATGCTCATCGCAGCACCGACAGCATCATCTCGTAGAAGCGCTCGGTGTCGTACTCCTCGACCACGCGCGCGTTCGCCTCGCGACCCGTGCGCCCGAGGGCGTCGATCAGGCTCCAGCCGCGGGTGAGCTCTCCGCGAGTCTCGACGTCGACGACGCAGTCGCTCGTCGCCAGGATGAGCGACGGCTCGAGGATCGCCGCACACGCCATCGCGTCCGGGTGCGTGCTCCCCGGGATCCCGATCGTCGCCTCGAACTCCCGCGCCTTGCGGTTCACCTGACCGAAGAAGCGCGAGAGGTCGGTACCGAGCGCGTCGATCCGCGCGAGCTTGTCGTCGTCGAAGACGCCGTGCGAGAGCGTCACGGTCCAGGTGAAGAGCGTCGTTCGGAAGCCCGCACCGAGCACGATCTTGGCCGCCTCGGGATCGACGTAGAAGTTGTACTCGGCGGCGGGCGTGATGTTCCCGATGCCGCCGCCCATCACCACGAGCTCGCGGACCTTCTCCGGGAGCGATGGATCGCGGACGACCGCCGCCGCGATGTTCGTCAGCGGCCCCTGGGCGAGGAGCGTCAGCTCCCCCGGCGACTCCGTCGCGAGCCTGACGAGGGCGTCGACCGCGTGCTCGCGCGCCGGGCGCTGCCGCGGGGGCGGGAAGAACGAGTCGCCCATCCCGTCGACGCCGTGCACGTGCTGCGCTCCGACCCACTCGGCAATCAACGGCCGCGAGCAACCGGGGTGGACGTCGACCTCCCCGCTCCTGCCCGCTCGCTCCAGGGTGTAGAGCGCGTTCTCGACCTCCTGCTCGAAGGGGACGTTGCCGCAGACGACCGTGACCGCCTCCAGCCGCGCCCGCGGATGGCGAAGCGCGAGCAGGAGCGAGAAGACGTCGTCGCCGGCGGTGTCCGTGTCGATGACGAGGGGGACGGGAGTCATGCAACCGCGGGCTCGAGCCGGCGCTCGAGCTCGTGGCGCCGCGGGAGGCCGGGGACGACCCCCGCGTGCTCGACGCTGAGCGCGCCGGCTGCACATCCCCACCGCGCCGCCTCGAGCGTCGAGCGTCCCTCGG
>JALZFG010000418.1 GCA_030861645.1 Actinomycetota bacterium | reverse complement strand
CGGCAGACGTTGTGTGCGATCGCGAGGAACCAGTTCTGCGGCGCCCGCGGGTGCTCGCCGCGGCGGAAGGCGCGCCACGCGTTGAGGAAGGTGGTTTGCGTGACGTCCTCCGCGTCGGCCGGGTTCCGCAGCACGGCCAGCGCGTAGCGGTAGACGTCCCCGACGTGCTGCTGGTACAGGCGCTCGAACTCCTCCTCGCTGGCGGCGACGTCCGCGCCCACCACTTCTGAGGGAGCAGTAGCCACGTCGGTAAAACGGCCCCCGCTCCGGCGCGGATACGCCCGGGACGCTGAGATCGCTCCTCCGGCCGTCGAAATGGCCGGAACCGGCCGACCGGGGCGGCGCTAGGCCGTCGCCCGCGCGCGCCGCCGCGGCGGGAGGTGGATCGCGCGCCCGAGCGCGACGAGACCGGCCTCCTTGATCGCTTCAGCGAGCGTTGGGTGGGCCGTCATCCCGTCCGCGACCGTCTCGACCGTCGACTCTGCGTCGAGCGCGACCACGCCGGCCTCAATCAAGTCGGTCACGTGCGGCCCGACCATGACGAGCCCCAACAGCTCGCCGTACTGCGTCTCGTGGATCGACTTCACCCAGCCGGTCGTCTCGTTCTGCATCAGCGCTCGACCATTGGCGACCCACGGGAACACGCCGACGGCGATGGCGTCTTCGCCGTACTGCTCGCGCGCCTCGAGCTCGGTCAGCCCGACGCCTGCGATCTCCGGGTCGGTGTAGATCGGGCGCGGTACGCCGCGGTTCTCGACGATCGCCTCGTGGCCGAGCGCGTTCTCCGCCGCCACCTCCCCCTCGCGGAAAGCGGTGTGCGCGAGTTGCCAATAGCCGGCGCAGTCGCCCACGGCGTAGATGTGGTCGACGCTCGTCCGCCGGTGCTCGTCCGCGCCGATCCCCTGCCGGCGATCGAAGCGGACGCCGATTTCCTCGAGCCCGATGCCTTCGACGTTCGGCGCGCGGCCGACTGCCACGAGCATCAGGTCCGCATCCGTGCTCTGCCCGCCGCCGTAGTGGACGGTGAGCGCGCCGTCGTGCTCCTCGACCTTCGTGCACTGCTGTCCGAGCTCGAGCCTGATGCCCCGGCGCCCGAACTGCTTCGCGAGCTCCGCGGATGCGTCCTCGTCCTCCATCGGCAGGAGCCGCGGCATCATCTCGATGATCCTGACCTCGGAGCCGAAGCGCTGGAAGATGGAGGCGAACTCGCACCCGATGACGCCGCCTCCGAGGATCACGAGCCGCCTCGGGACCTCGGTCTGTGCGAGGAGCTCGGTCGAGTCGACGCAGAGAGCGGAATCCAAACCCTCGATCGGGGGCATGATCGGAAAGGAGCCCGTCGCGACGATCGCGTGCCTGAAGGTGACGTCCTCCCCGCCCTCGACGGCGATCGTGTTCGCGTCGGCGAAGCGACCGCGGCCGCGAACCCACTCGACCCCGTTCGCCTTGAAGAGGACGGCGACGCCGTCCGTCAGCTGCTTGACCACCCGCGCCTTCCACTCGTTCGCGGCCGCGAAGTCGAGCTGGGGTGCGCCGACTTGGACACCGAGCTTCCCAAACGTCTCCTCGGCCTCCTTCAGCAGGTACGCCGTCTGCACCCACGACTTCGTGGGGATGCAGCCGACGCGCAGGCACGTCCCGCCGAGCTCCGGGTCCTTCTCGATGCAGATCACCTTGGCGCCCAGCTGCGCGGCGCGAATGGCAGCCGGATAGCCACCCGGGCCGCCGCCGAGGACGGCGACGTCACAGTCCATGCTCTCGCTCCTCGTCCGCTTCCAAGCCGATCCTACCGGCGTCTCCGTCGAAGTCGGCCTTCGGCCGCCGCTTCAAGCGGCGAAGAATGGTCTCCGGGCGATACGGCGTGCAGGGGCGCCCCGCGAGGCCGCGGTTTGCCCGGCCTCGCTCCCGCGCGCCGTTCTGCCGACCAGAATCGAGGCCGTTTAGGCCGATCTTGGGCGGATGTCGGCGCGCATCACCACGGTGTCACCCTCCTCGCGGACCGGCCGAAAGCCGTGCCGCTCGTAGAGCTTGATCGACGGGTTGTCGCGCTCGACACTCAAACTGAGCGCTGGATACCCCTCCTGTCGGGCCCGCTCCATGAGCGCGGACAGCAGCTGCGAACCCGTTCCGCGCCCGCGCATGTTCGGCACGACCGCAATCGAGACTTCCGGGGTCGACTCGTCAAGGAACGCGAAGCCGGGCTCGTCGCGCGTGAAGAGGCGATACCACGCGGCGCCGACGCGGCGGTGGTCCTCGATTGCGATCAGGGCCGCATCGCCGCGGCGACCGAAGTTCGCGACGTAGCGCGAGACGGGCTCGCTCGCGTCGGCGTCGCTCTCCCGCCAGTAGTACGCGTGGTGAAGCATGTCGCGAAGGAACGGGACGTCGAGCGCGCTGCCGCGGCGGATCACGGGGCCGAGTTTAGGTCGCGCGCCGGTGGCTCTGATCCCGGCTCCGACGGGCGGAGACGAACCGGGCGGATCGAGGGACGGGAGTCTCGCATCCGCCCCGCCACCGCAATTCCCGCTCAGGCGCCGCCGATGTCCTGCGTCAGCTGGATCCGATTCCCGTCCGGATCGAAGACGTCGAGCAGGCGAACCTGGCCGTGAAGCTCGAGGACGACGCCGACACGAACGCCGGCGCGCCGAAGGCGATCGGCCTCGGCCTTCACGTCCGCGACGTCGACGATCGCGACGCCGCCCTCGGCTGGCTCGTCCTCCAAGAGCTCGACGATCGTGTCGCCGCGCTCGAGCCTCACCCAGCGGCCGTCGCCGTCGACGAGCGTCTCCTGAAAGCCGAGCTGCTCGCGATAGAAGGCGCGGCCGGCCGCGAGGTCACGGACGCGGTACCAGATCATCGCGGACGGTCAGAGGAGCAGACCGGGCTCCTCGAGGAACCTCTTCAGCGTCCTCAGGAACTCGGCCGCAGTGGCGCCGTCGACGGCGCGATGGTCGCAGGTGAGCGTCATCTGGAGCAGCGGCTTGATCACGAGCTCGCCGTTCGCGACCACGGGCCTCTGCTCGATCGCCCCGACCGCGAGGATCGCCACCTCGGGCGGGTTCAGGACGGCGGTGAACTGCTCGACGCCGTACATGCCGAGATTCGAGATCGTGAACGTCCCGCCCTCGAGGTCCTCCTGCCGGAGCTTCCCGTCACGGGCTCTCGCCACGAGCTCCTCGCGCTCGCTCGCGAGCTCGGCGACCGTCTTTCGCTCAACGCTTCGGAGCACGGGGACGACGAGGCCCTTCGGAATCGCGACCGCGATCCCGCAGTTCACCGTGGGGAACAGCCGGACGGAATCGCCGGCGAAGTGCGCGTTCACGCCTCGGTGGCGCATCAGAGCCGCTGCCGTCACGCGTACGAGGACGTCCGTGACCGTCGGTTTCGCGCCACTCAGCATGAGAGCGACGAGTTGCTCGCGCAGCTCGTTCGCGCGCGTCGTGTCCGCCGACATCGTGATCTGGAACGCCGGCGCCTCCCACGCCTCGGTCAGGCGGCGGGCGATCGTCCGGCGCAGCGACGAGAGCTGCTCGACCTCGACCTCTTCCGGAGGCGGCGCCGCGGGAGTCGCGGGCGGTGCGGCGGCCGCGCGCTCCACGTCCTCGGCGACGATCCG
>JALZFG010000484.1 GCA_030861645.1 Actinomycetota bacterium | reverse complement strand
CACGAGCACGCGCTGGTCACCGCGCCCGAACCCTTGCAGGACCGGCATTCCGCGACCCCTCAGCACGCGGATCTCGCCCGGCTGCGTCCCCGGAGGAAACGCGAGCTCGACGTCGCCCTCGAGCGTCGGCACGGGCACGGTCGCGCCGAGCGCCGCCTGCGTGATCGTCAGGTCGACGGTGGAGAAGATGTCGTTGCCCTCGCGCGCGAAGCGCGGGTCGGGGCGAACGCGCACGAGGACATAGATGTCGCCGGCGCGCCCGCCGAGCGCGCCCGCGTGTCCCTCGCCCGAGATCCGGATCCGCTGCCCGTCGTGAATGCCCGGCGGGATCTCGACCTCGAGCGTGTGCTCTTCGAGCCCGCGGCCGTCTCCACCGCAATCGGCGCACGGATGCTCGATCACGCGGCCGGAGCCGCCGCAGCGCGGGCACGTTTGCGTCTGGATGAACTGGCCGAACGCCGTCTCCCGGATCTGCTGCAGGCGTCCGAGGCCACGGCAGCCCGTACAGGTCGCCGGCTCGGTGCCCGGAGCGACGCCGCTGCCGCGGCAGGTCGCGCACGGCACGGACACGGGGTAGGTGACGTCGCGCGTCGTCCCGTACGCGGCCTCGACGAGCTCGATCTCGACCTCCGCACCCACGTCACCGCCGCGCCGCGACCGCCGTCGCGCGCCGAACAGGTCGTCGCCGAAGAACGCCGAGAAGAGGTCGGAGAGGTCGCCGAAGTCGAAGTGCGCCGGGCGAAAGCCGCCGGTGCGCAGCCCGGAGTGGCCGAACCGGTCGTAGAGGCTTCGGGTCTCGGTCTTCGAGAGCACCTCGTACGCCTCGACCACCTCGCGGAACTGCTGCTCGGCGTCCGGGGCTTCCGAGACGTCAGGGTGCAGCTCGCGCGCCTTCTGGCGGAAGGCGCGCTTGATCTCTCGCTCGTCCGCCGTCCGCGGAACGCCGAGCACCTCGTAGTAGTCGCGCTCGGTCGTCGCCACGAACCTAGAGTAGCGCCGGCGCTCGCGCGCGCCCACGCGGCCCGACGCGCTCCTCCTTGACGGTTACTCGTCCGCGTACACCTCCTCCGCGACGCGCGAGAGCTCCCGCGCCGCGGCCCGCACCGACCGCACTGCCTTTTCGTAGTCCATTCGAACCGGGCCGAGCAGGCTGACGGCGCCGAGCGTTCGATTGAGCAGGCCGTATGCGGCCCCCACCAGCGCCAGCTGCTCGAGCGCCGGGACCTCGAGCTCGCGCCCGACACGGATGAAGGGGCGCGCCGGGTCGACCGCGTGATGCAGGATCGCGAGCAGGACGGGGCGCCGCTCGAGCAGCTCGAGCACGCGCCGATAGGCCGCCACCTCCTCTGCGCGGACGTCGCCGAGGAGCCCCGCCGCGCCGCCGACGAACAGCCGCTGCTCCTCCGCGAGGAGGTCGGTGAACGCGGGGCGCAGCACGGCGAGGAACTCGCGCTCCCGCTGGCTCAGCTCCGGGTCCTCGAAGCGCTGACGCAGGAGGTGCGTGCCCAGCCGCAGCCCGGAGACACGCTCGTTGAGGTACTCGCGCGCCCAGTTTGCGAGCCCCGGGTCGACGGGGCTGTCGAAGCTCGAGATCCGCTTGCTGACGCTGCCGGCCGCAGTGATGAGGACGACCATCACCACCTGCGGCTGCAGGAGCAGCACCTCCACGTGCCGCAGTGTGGTCGCCTGAAGTGGCGGCGCGGAGACCAGAGCGAGCAGCCGCGTTAGCTCTGAGAGCCGCTCGGTTGCCGCCTGGAGCGCGACTTCGAGCTCGCTGGCCCCTTCAAACTCCAGCGGGAACCCGCCCGGGCGTGGCTCGAGTCGGTCGAGCAGCTCGTCCGCGTACGCGCGATAGCCCTCCTCGGTGGGTACGCGTCCCGCGGAGGTGTGCGGGTGCGAAAGCAGGCCGCGCAGCTCGAGCTCGGCGAGCTCACTGCGCACGGTCGACGGCGACACGTTCATCCGCCCCCGCTCGACGAGGTTCTTCGAACCCACGGGCTGGCCGGTCGCGACGTACTCCTCGACGACCCGGCGCAGGATCTCTCGCTGGCGGGGCGCCAGGTCGCGGTGGCGAGGGGGCACTTGCAGGAAGTCTAGTCCGCGCGCCCGCGCTCACCCCGGCGGCTTTCCGCCCCGCGCGGCGTCGGGCACGGCCGTGCCGGATAGCGGTTGCCGCGTAACCGCGGCTCCCTCGGCCGGCGCGATCCACGCCCACCGCGAGCGACGGCTAAGGATCGGCGCCTGCGCGACCCGATCCGTCCTTCGGACGAGCACGAACACGATCAGCGCCCCCGCCAGGGCAACCGCGGCGACCACCAGCATCGTCAGCCGGAATGCGTCGACGAACGAATCGGTCACGATCGGAAGCGCTCGCCGGATGAACGGGTCGGTGGGGACGTTGCGCAGCCCGACTTCCTCGGCGTGGAGGATGAACGCCCGGAAGCGCTCGACCTCCTCCGGCGTCACTCGCCCCCCTCTCCCAGCGACGATTCGCTCCACGTCGCTGAAGTACGAGCTGAACAGGATCGCGGTCAAGGCGGCGATCCCCACGGCTCCACCGAGCTGCTCCGTCGTGTTGATGATCCCCGCCGCCTGCCCTCGGTCGCGACCCGGCACCGAGTTGAGACCGGTCGGGTCGTTGACCGTGAGCACCGTCCCAAGCCCGATCCCCTGCAGCAGCAAGCCCGGAACGAGAAGCGAGAAGCGCTGCTCCGAGACGAATGCCGCGAGCCAAAGGGACGACCCGGCGAGCGCGAGGAAGCCGACGACGAGGGGGAGGCGTCCGCCGACGCGGTCGAACACGCGGCCGGCGAGGGGCGCGACAACGATGATCGGGATGGTCGCGATGATCAGCGCGAGTCCGGCGGTCCCGGGATCCATGCCGAGAATCCGCAGGAGGTACAGCGGCATGACGAACCCGACGCCCAGCTCGACGACGCCGGCCAGGATCTGGCTGATGTTGGCCGCCGCGAAGTTGAGGTGGCGAAGGAGCCCGAACTCCATGAAGGGCGCGCGCTTGCGCGTCTCGGCGTAGACGAACGCCGCGAGCGCAAGCACGGCCGCGCCGAGGGTGATGAGCGTCAAGGGCGAGGTCCATCCCCAGTCGCGGCCCTGCCCGAGACCGAGCACGAGCGCGCCGATCCCGACGGCGAAGAGGACGAGCCCGGTGTAGTCGAGCGACCGCTCGGTCTCCGTGGGCCGCGGCAGGGCGGGGGTGGCCGTGAGCGCGATCAGGATCGTGGCTGCGGCGAGCGGCACGTTGACGAAGAAGACGGCGCGCCAGTCGATGTACTCGGTCAGCGCGCCGCCGATGAAGGGTCCGAGCGCGGCGAAGAAGGCGGACGCGCCGGCAAGAATTCCGAGCGCCCGGCCACGCTGCTCGCTCGGGAACACGGCGCTCACGATCGCGATCGACGTGGGCATCATGAGCGCCGCGCCCGCCCCCTGAAGGGCGCGCATGACGATCAGCCACTCGATGCTCACCGCGGCGCCGGCGAGCGCCGAACCGACGATGAACGTCGTCGCACCGACGAGGAAGACCCTTCGCAGGCCGAACATGTCGCCGAGCCGGCCGCCCAGGACCATGAACGCGGCAAGCGGAAGGATGTTGGCCGTCAGCACCCACTGACCATCCTCGAGCGCGGCGTGGAGCCCGCCGACGACGCGTGGAATCGCCAGTGGCACCGCGGTCTGGTCGACGAGGATCATGCTCCCGGCGAGCGTCATCGCGACGAGCGTCAGCCGCCGCGCGTGGTCGCTCGTCGCGGCCGCCGCCTCTGCACTGACGCCCATGCGTCGATTCTCGCGCACGGGTACCCGCAACGCGACCAGTGGAGCGAGAGCTCGCGGGGCGCGGGCGAGCGGCGAGGCGCCCCGACTCGATCCCTGCGCGCAGACGCGCGCGCGGGACTAGTACGAGAGCAGCTCCGCGGTAACCGCCCCGCCCACGTAACGGCCCCGCTCCGTGAGGGTCAGCCAGTCGACGCCGTCGCGATGCTCCCGGGCGGCCAGCCGGAGCCGCTCCAGTCGCTCGAGCGACCGGCGGTCGACCGCGGACGCGACCTCGGCAAGCGCGACGGACTCGTCCAGCCGCAGGGCGAGCATCAGTCGCTCCCGAAGGCGCGTCGCGTCGTCGACGACCTCCTCCTCCCGCGGCGGGTGCCGCCCCTCGGCGAGCGCCGCAAGGTAGGGACCGAGGCGCGGCAGGTTGCGCCGACGTGTCCCCGCGAGCGTCGAGACGGCACCGATACCGATCCCCAGGTAGTCGCGCCCTCCCCAATACCCGAGGTTGTGGTGAGCCCGGAGGTCGCGCCCGCCCGCGAGCTCCGGCCTGAGACAGAAGTTCGCCGTCTCGTACCACCGGTACCCAGCGCCTGTCAGGGTGGCGACGATGCGCTCGAAGTACGACTCCATCGCCTCCGCCTGGCGCGTGAGCTCGTGTCCATATTTGTGGGTTAAGCGCGTCCCCGGTCTCGCCTCGAGCTCGTAGCAGGAGAGATGCTCGGGCCCAAGCCGAAGAGCAGCATCGAGGTCGCGCGCCAGATCGGCGGGGCTCTGGCCCGGGATCCCGTAGATGAGGTCGAGCGAGATGTTGTCAAATCTGGCATCACGAAGAGTGTAGAAGGCGCGGCGGACGTCGTTCGGACGCGCGCGGCGCTCGAGCACGGTGAGCAGTCCCGGCTGGAAGGTTTGCGCGCCCAAGGAGACACGGTTGACGCCGAGCTCGCGGAGCCGGCGCGCCAGCCCGGGGGTCACGGTCTCGGGGTTCGCCTCGACCGTTACTTCGTCGGCGCGCGGCAACGCCGCGAGCAGCCGGGCGAGGGCCGCCGGCTCGGTGAACGTGGGCGTCCCGCCGCCGACGAAGACGGTTGCGAGCGGGTCGGCAAGCGCATCGACCTCGAGCTCGAGCTCACCCAAGAGCGCGTCGATGTACGCCTCGTGCTGCCCGCGACGGCCCACGAGCGTGACGAAGTCGCAGTAGCCGCAGCGATGGGCGCAGAAGGGGAGGTGGACGTAGAGGTGCCGCGCGGCAGCGCTCATCGCTTCGCCGAATCGAGATCGAGGACGGCCAGGAACGCCTCCTGCGGCACCTCCACCGATCCGAGCTGCTTCATCCGCTTCTTCCCCGCCTTCTGGCGCTCGAGCAACTTCCGCTTGCGCGTGATGTCACCGCCGTAGCACTTCGCGAGCACGTCCTTCCGCTTCGCCTTGATGGTCTCGCGAGCGATGACGCGGGACCCGATCGCCGCCTGCACGGCGACGTCGAAGAACTGGCGCGGGATCTCCTCCCGGAGGCGCTCGACGAGCTGCTTGCCGCGACCGTAGGCGGCATCCCGAGGGACGATCAGCGACAGCGCGTCCACCGGCTCGCCCGCGAGCAGCACGTCGACGCGGACGAGGTTCCCCTCACGGAAGCCGGTCACCTCGTAGTCCAGGCTCGCGTAGCCGCGCGTCCTCGACTTGAGCTGGTCGTAGTAGTCGAGCACGATCTCCGCCAGGGGAAGGTCGTACGAGAGCAAGACGCGCTGCGGGGAGAGGTACTCCATGCGGTCGAAGCGACCGCGACGCTCCGTGTTGAGCTCCATCACCGCCCCGACGTACTCCTTCGGGACGAGAATCGTCGCCTTGACATACGGCTCCTCGACCTGCTCGACGTCGGAGGGCATCTCCGCCGGGCTGTGCACCTCGACCCACTCGCCCGCCTGGGTCTTCACCCGGTACGCGACGTTCGGTGCGGTCACGAGTAGGTCGAGCCCGAACTCACGCTCGAGCCGCTCGCGCACGATCTCCATGTGCAGGAGGCCGAGAAAGCCGCAGCGAAAGCCGAAGCCGAGCGCCTGCGAGGTCTCCGGCTCGTACACGAGCGCCGCGTCGTTCAGCTTCAGCCTGTCGAGCGCGTCGCGAAGCTCGGGATACTCGTCGGAGTCCGTCGGGAAGAGGCCGGCGAAGACCATCGGCTTCACGTCCTTGTAGCCGGGGAGAGGCTCGGGCGCGGCGTCGCCTTCGGCGGTGATCGTCTCGCCGACGCGCAACCGGCGAACGTCCTTGAGCCCCGTGATGACGTACCCGACCTCGCCCGCGGCGAGGGTCTCGGTCGCGCGCAGCGTCGGCGAGAAGAAGCCGAGCTCCTCGGCCTCGAACCGCGTCCCGGCCTCCATCGCGCGCAGGCGGTCGCGCCGCCGGAACGTGCCGTCGACAGCGCGCACGAACGCGACGACGCCGCGATACTGGTCGTACGAGGAGTCGAAGACGAGGGCGCGGGGAGCGGCGCCGCGGTCGCCTGATGGCGGCGGCACTCGGTCGACGACGGCGTCGAGCAGCCCTTCCACTCCCGCCCCCGTCTTGGCCGAGATCGCGAGCACCCGCTCCGGGTCGTCGCCGACGAGCTCGGCGATCTCCGCGCGCGTCCCCTCGACGTCCGCCTGCGGGAGGTCGATCTTGTTGACGACGGGGACGATCTCGAGGTCGTTCTCGATCGCGAGGTAGGCGTTCGCGACCGTCTGCGCCTCCACGCCCTGCGCCGCGTCGACGAGCAGGATGGCGCCCTCGCAGGCCTGCAGCGCGCGGGCGACCTCGTACGTGAAGTCGACGTGCCCCGGCGTGTCGATGAGGTTGAGCTGGTAACCCTTCCAGCTCACGCGCACGGCCTGCGCCTTGATCGTGATCCCGCGCTCACGCTCGAGCTCCATCGAGTCCAGCACCTGCTCGCGCATCTCCCGATCGGGAAGCGCCTCGGTGAGCTCGAGAATGCGATCGGCGAGCGTCGACTTCCCGTGGTCGATGTGGGCGATGATCGAGAAGTTGCGGATGCGGCTTTGGTCCATGACGCAATTACGCCCGCGGGAGGCGGGCTCGCAACGATAGTAGCGCCGCCAGCTCGCGAATCCCGAGCAAACGAGCCGAAAACAGGTAGGCGGCGACGGCCGCGGCGAGGGCCGCTCCCAGCGAGACGAGCTGCGCCGCGAAGCCGCGTCCGAGCGCGCGGTCGAGACCATCCCAAACCGCGAAAGCGATGCTCGCCGCGACCACCGATGCGACGGCGACGAGAGCGGCGGACCGGACGGTCTCCCTGAAGTCGATCCGGCGGAGGCGACGACGCAGAAGCACGAGCAGCGCCGCTGTCCCGGCGATGTTGGCCAACGAGATCGCGAAGGGAACACCCCACGTGCCGACGCGGTAGAGGCCGGCGTACAGGGCGGTGTTGAGCGCGAGGTTGCCGAGCGCGACAGCGGTTGGTATCCACGGCGCCTGCAGGCTGAAGAACGCGCGGTTCAACATCAGCATCGCGCCGTTGAAGGTCAGGCCGAGCGAGAAGGCGGCGAGCGCGCCGGCGACGACGGGTGTCTCCTGGGGACCGAACTCTCCGCGCTGATAGAGCACGCGCACGATCGGCTCAGCGAGCACCGCCGAGACCGCGCTCGCCGGGACGAGGAGGAAGCCGATCTGCCGGAGGCCAAGGGAGACCGTGTTGCGAAAGCCGTCGATGTCCTCCCGGGCCGCGAGCCGGGAGAGCGCCGGGAAGAGGACGGTCGCAACCGCGACCGAGAACATCCCCTGGGGGAGCATGTAGATGCGGAAGGCGGCGTCGATCGCGGCGGGCGCCTGCTCGGGGTCGATGAAGCGCGAGGCGAAGAACGTCCCCACGAGCGCGTTGAAGTTGATCAGGCCGAGGCCGAGGGTGACGGGCAGCATCAGCGCGAAGACCTGCTTGACCGCCGGGTCCCGCCAGTCGAGCACGACGTGCAGGCGTCCGTCCCGCCCGGCGAGCCACGGAAGCGGCAGGAGCAGCTGGATCAGCGTCCCAGCCACGATCGAGCCGGCGTACACGTAGAGCTCCGCGTTCGCTGAGGACGCCCGGGGAACGCCGACGACGAGCCCGCCGATGATCGCGAGGTTCCAAAAGACCGGGGTCAGAGCCGGAATCGAGAAGTGCTCGTAGCTGTTCAGGATCCCGACGATGAGCCCGAAGATCCCGAGCAGCACGACGATCGGAAACAGGAGCTGCGAGAGCGTGACCGCAAGGTGCTCGTAGCCCATCGGCAACCCGAAGGGCTTCATGACCCAGGGCGCGACCAGGATGAAGAGCGCGGTCAGGCCCCCGAGGCCGAGGAGTAGCAACCAGAAGAGCGTCGAGGCCACGCGCCACGCGCGAGCCCTCTCACCCTTCTCGAGCAGCTCGCTGAACACCGGGACGAACGCCGCCGAGAAGGCGGCGTCGGCAACGAGCGCGCGAACGAGGTTCGGCACCTGGAACGCGATGGTGAACGCGTTGATCCGACCCTCGACGCCGAAGTAGCGGCGGACGACGATCTCGCGCACGAGACCCGCGACGCGCGAGAGACCGGTCGCGAGGGAGAAGACCGCAGTCGACCATGCGAGGCGCCTGCGCCAGGCGCGGTGCTCCCCGGCCCAGGCGCGCTGCTCCACACGGCGAGTATAGGGAGCGGTCGGCGGGCCTCAGGCGGTCGCCGCGGCGTGCTGTTTTGTCGCGGTTTCGGCACACAGCGGCGCGTCGCCGCTCGCTACGATCAGCAGCGGGGCGGAGGATGGTGGCCCCGGCGTAAGGGCGAGAACCGCCCTTTGGTACCATCGCTGGCGCCCCGCGTCGGGCTTTTCTTTTCGATGCCGAACATCAAGCAACAGGAGAAGCGCGTCCGCCGCGCCGCCCGCGAGCGGCTCGAGAATCTGCGCTATCGCTCGACGGTCAGAACGATGACGAGGCGCCTGCGCGCTGCCGTCGCGGACGGAGACCCCGAGGCGATCGCCGGGGAGCACCGCCAGCTCGTTCGCTGGATCGACAAGGCAGCGTCGCACGGCGCGCTGCACAAGAACGCCGCCGCCCGCAAGAAGTCGCAGGCGGCGCGGATCGTCGCCTCGCGCTCCTAGCCCGCCTGCGGCACGCGATCGGGCACGGTAACGTCGACAAGCGCGCGCTCGAGCTCGAGCTCGATGGGCAGACCGCTCGCCCCCTTGAGCGCGAGATCGAGCGAGGCGAGGCGGACGACGACGTTCTCGAGCTCCTGCCGCGAGTAGTTACGCGCGTGCGCGAACGCCTTCTCCGCGACGAACGGATGGAGCTTGAGCTGGGCCGCAGCATCACGCGCTCGAACTCCCTCGGCTGCGAGCGCATGGCACGCGATCACGCGCGCGACGTGGCTGGTCAGCGTGCCCACGAGGCGAGGAACGCTCTTCGAGATCGGATCGGGCGAACGCTCGAGGACAGCCTCGCACGCCGCCATGAGCGCGGACGGATCCCGGGCGCCCCAGGCGTCGGTGAGCGCGAACAGGGGCGGGTCGGCGTGGGGCACCGCGAGAAGCTCGATCGTGCGCTCATCGACCGGGTCGTCTCCCGCCCACGCCGCAACCTTCTCGATCTCGCCCTCGAGCGCGTGCACGTCGTCGCCGACGATTTCGAGGAGCGCGCGGGAGGCGTCGCTGTCGATCTCGACGCCAACACGCCTGAACTGGTCGCGCACCCAGCGCGCCAGGTCCCGCTTCGAGACGTCGTAGGCGAGGACGTCACCTGCCGGCGCGCACGCCTTGGCGAGCGGTGAGTCCCGCTTGAGCCCCTCGGCGACGAGCACGAGCACGGTTGCCGGCGCCGGGTCTTCGAGGTAGGCGGCGATTGCCTTGACGTCGGCTGCTTTCCAGTCGTCGACGCCGCTGACGAGAACGAGCCTGCCCTTGGCGGCGAGGAGGCCGAGCGCGTTGCAGGCGGCGACCGCGTCCTCCCCGCTCGCTTCCGCCGCCGCCAGCGTCTCGATCGCGCCCTCGTCGAACCGGGCGCGAAGGCGTCCCAGGGCGCGACCGACCTTCGGGCGATCGCTCCCGGTGAGCAGATAGACCGGCTTGAGCGCGTGCGACACCGCGCCAGGATAGTCATCGCTCCTTCCGAACCCAGAGCCGCTCGCCGTCGGACTCGACGACCACGCGGCCGTCGCGATCGGTCCGATAGAGGCTCAACGCGGGGGCGCGCTCGAGCTCAGCCAGCGTCGAGCGCGCCGGATGGCCGTAGTCGTTGTGCCGGCCAACGGAGATGACCGCGATCTGAGGGCGGAGCATCGAGAGCAACTCCGGCAGGCGCTCGTCGGCCGACCCGTGGTGCGCGACCTTGAGGATCTCCACCGGCGGCGGCCGGAGCGGCGCCGTCACGTCCGACTCCGCGTCCGCGGTCAAGAGCGCGTCGACCTGTCCGTAGGACGCGAGCAGGACGGTCGCATGCTCGTTCGGATCCTCGCCGGGCGGACCAGGCTCGGTCGGCCAGAGGACACGGAGCTCGAGCTTCCCGATCCTGTACTCCTGCCCCGCGCGAGCGGGTATCACGCGCACGCCGTGCGCGCGGGCGGCGGCGATCGCCTCCCGTTCGTCCCAGCTCGCAACCGGGAGGCGGGGATCGAGCACGAGGCCGACGGGCAGCTCGGCGAGCACGCTCGCCGCCCCGCCGACATGGTCGCGCTGAGGGTGGGTGAGGACGATCGCGGCGAGCCCCCGCACGCCGAGGCGGCGCAGCTGACCGGCGACGTCCGCCTCCGGCGGTCCTTCGTCGACCAAGACGCCTCCCTGCGGGACCTGAAGGAGAGCCGCGTCCCCCTGGCCGACGTCCAGGAACGTGATCCGCAGCCCGGCCGGCCCCGGTGGCGGCGTGGACGCCGGTCGCAGATTCCAGGCGACGACCGCGGCGAGAATGAGCGCGACGACCGCGATGAGCCGAGTCGTGCGGGGGCGTCGGAGCCGGCCGAGCGCGGCGATCGACGCCGCCATAGCCACGAGCAGCAGGAGAACCTTCGGCGAGGCGACCTGCGCGTGCGGAAGTGCGCCGACCGCCTTCGCGCAGAACGCCAGGTAGGCGGCGAGCCAGCCGTTTACCCACGCGAGTCCCAACGCCGCGGGGGGTACGAGCGGCTCGAGCACGGCCGACATGAGGCCGAGTACGAGAAGCGGTGCGACCACCGGTTCCGCGAGCGCGTTCGCGAGAACCGAATAGACGGGCACGCTCCCGAAATCAAGGAGCACGATCGGCGCCGTGGCGACGCTGCACGCGAGCGAGACCGCGACGACGGAGACAGCGACGCGCGGAAGTGGGTATCCCTCCAGCAGGCGCTGGAGCCGCGGGACAGCCACGAAGATGGCGGCGACCGCCGTGAAGGAGAGACGGAAGCCGGGGTCGTGCACGTAGTAGGGATTGGCGGCGAGGAGTATGGCCGCGCCAACGAGAAGGAAGTACCAGCGGTCTCGCGGTCGCGCCGCCAGCCATGCCAACGACGTGAGGGCGCCCGCGACGCCCGCACGGACGACGGACGGCTGGAAGCCGACCGCGAGGACGTAGCCGCCGATTGCCGCCAGTACGGCGACCTCGCCCAGCCAGCGCGGAACGCCGAGCAGCCAGGCCAGGAGCAGCACTCCTCCCGCGATGATCGCGACGTTCTGCCCTGAGACTGCGAGCAGGTGGTAGAGACCCGAGGCTCGGAAGCGGTCGCGCAGCTCGTCCGAGAGGCCTTCGTCGGCGCCGAGGACGACGCCTGCCAGCACGGCCCTGCGCTCCCCCTCGATCCCGGGCGCAAGCGACCGGACGAGCCACGCGCGCAACCGGTCGGCGACGCCGCCGACACCGCCCCTGCGCGCGACGAGCTCCCACGCGTAGGCGTGCACCACCACCTGGATGCCCTGCCGGTGGAGCCACGCCGCCTCGTCGAAGCCATGCTTCTCGCCGTCCGGACGCCGCACGTCGGCGGCGAGCCTGAGGATGCCGCCCTGGGGTGGCGCGCGCCCGAGCGGGAGCTCGAGCAGCACCGATTCACGCAGGCGAAGTCGGCCGAACCGCGTTACCTGGGCCGGCATCCGCAGCCGAAACATCCCCCGGCGGACGGGTCCGGTCACGACGACCACGGCGCTTCTCGTCTCGCCGACGTGCCCCACGAGGATGCTGGCGTCGAGCGCCGTCACGCGCGTCGTCCCCCACCACCAACCGGCCATCACGAGCGCGAGGGCGATCACGACGACGCGCGCGCGCCCCTCGACGGCAGCCGCCGTGAGCGCGAGCGCCGGGGCGAGCGCCCACGAGAACCGGGGAGCGCGCAGTTCGGTCGCGGCGGTGAGACCGAGGCAGAGCGCTGATCCCAGGACATGCGGGTATGCACGCAGGATCCGAGCCCAGACAGCGTTGGCGTCGATCACGGCGCAGCGGTTTCCCGCAGCTGTTCGAGGCGCGCCGGCCCGATGCCGGGAATCGCATCGAGGTCGTCCACCGACGAGAACGCGCCGTGCTCCTGCCGGTAGTCGAGGATCTTCTGCGCCGTGACGGGTCCGACGCCCGGGAGCGCATCGAGCTGCTCGAGCGTCGCGGTGTTGAGGTGAACGGGACCGCTCGCTCCCGTCGCCGACGCTCCTCCATCGCCCGCTCCCGCCGCGGCCGCCGCTGGCACGCGCCGGGGAACGAGGACCTGGACGCCGTCCGCAAGCGGCGCCGCGAGATTGACGAGCGCGAGGTCGGCATGCCGCGTCGCTCCCCCGGCGCGCTTGACGGCGTCGGCAAACCGCGCACCCTCGCGCAGACGGTAGAGGCCCGGCCGACGGACGGCGCCGACCACGTGGACGACGAGCCGACGTGCGGACACGGCAGGGACGCGAGGCGATGCCCGAAGCGCAGGCACCTGGCGCGCCGTCGGCGCGCCCCGCAACTCGCGCCCAACGAGGGCGAGGAGCACGAGCAGCACCGCCGCGACCGCGAGGGCCTGCCGCCGGGAAAGAGCGAGTGAACCGACGCGCATGTCGTCGATCTTGACAACAATGAGCGCGCGGGTCTGTGCCGAGAGTGTGCCGACTTCTGGTCGTGCGGGCGGGCCGAGGGCCGCGCGCTGCTAGGCGACGACGAGGTTGACCAGCCTCCGCGGGACGACGATCGTCTGCCGAACCTGCTTGCGGTCCAGGTGCGCCTGGACGCGCGGGGACGCCTTCGCGCGCGCGACAAGCTCGTCCTCTGAGAGATCGACGCCGACCTCGAGGCGGTCCCGCACCTTGCCGTTCACCTGCACTACCAGCTCGAACGTCTCCCGCTCGAGCAGGGCAGGATCGGCCTCCGGCCAAGGCTGCTGCCACAGTCGCTCGCCGCCGAGGCGCTGCCACAGCTCCTCAGCGATGTGCGATGCGTAGGGCTGAATCAGGCTGACAGCCGTCGCCGCCGCGAACCGTGCAGCCGGGTCGTCCGGATTCCGGGCGATCTCGTTCACCAGCTTCATGACGGCGGCGATTGGGGTGTTGAGGACGAAGCGGCGGCCGATGTCGTCCGTCACCTGGGCGATGGTCGCGTGGACGAGGCGCGCGAGCGGCGTCGGCATCGCCGTCACGGTCTCGTCCGAGGGCGGCCGTTCGGCCTGCTCCAGCACGAGGCGCCACAGACGGTGGAGGAAGCGGACGACTCCCTCGAAGCCCGTGTCCTGCCACTCGGCGTCCTGGTCTACCGGCCCGATGAACGGCAGGTACAGCCGCACCGCGTCGGCGCCGTAGCGCTCGATGTAGTCGTCGGGGGCGATCACGTTCCCCTTCGACTTCGACATCTTCGCGCCGCGGTAGTAGAGCATCCCCTGCGTGAACAGCCGGGCGAACGGCTCGCGGAAGCTGATCAGCCCGATGTCATTCATCACCTTCGTGAAGAAGCGGGCGTAGAGCAGATGGAGAATCGCGTGCTCGACGCCCCCGATGTACTGGTTAACGGGGAGCCAGTAATCGGCGAGGCGACCGTCGAACGGGGCGGCGTCGTTGTGCGGATCGGTGTAGCGAATGAAGTACCAGGACGAGTCGACGAACGTGTCCATCGTGTCCGTCTCACGGCGTCCCGCGCCGCCGCAGGACGGGCACTCGACCCGCACCCAGTCCTCGGCCGCGGCGAGCGGTGAGCGTCCGCGCGGCAGGTACTCCTCGACATCGGGCAGCAGCACCGGGAGATCGCTCTCGGGGACGGGGACGATTCCGCAGGCATCGCAGTAGACGATCGGGATCGGGCAGCCCCAGTAGCGCTGGCGGGACAGCAGCCAGTCGCGCAGGCGGTACGCAACGGCAGGCCGGGCGCGCCCCCGGCCCTCGAGCCATTCGACGATCGCGCGGCTTCCCTCGGGCGCTGGCAGCCCCGAGAACTGGGCCGAGTCGACGAGCTGCTCCTTCCCCGAGTGGCCGATGAAAGCGGCGGTCGGGTCGTACGCGCCATCGGCTGGGACGACGACGGTCTTCACGGGAAGGTCGTAGCGCTTCGCGAATGCGAAGTCGCGCTCGTCGTGAGCGGGCACGGCCATGATCGCGCCGGTCCCGTACCCCATCAGCACGTAGTCGGCGACCCAGATCGGGATCCGCGCCTCCGTAACCGGATTCGTCGCGAACCGGCCGGTGAAGACACCGTCCTTCTCCTTCTGCTCGCGCTCGGCCGTGGAGCGTGCCGCGGTCCGGCGGACGTAGTCGAGGACCTCGTGCTCGTGCGGCGTCCCCTCGACCAGCTTCGGCACGAGCGGGTGCTCGGGTGCGAGCACGAAGAACGTCGCCCCGAAGAGCGTGTCCGCGCGCGTCGTGAAAACCTCCACATCGACGTCCAGCTCCTCGATGCGAAACAGCACCGCGGCGCCCTCGGAGCGGCCGATCCAGTTGCGCTGCATCGTCAAGACACGCTCGGGCCACTCCTCGAGCAGCTCCATCTCGTCGAGCAGCCGGTCCGCGTACGCGGTGATGCGGAAGAACCACTGCTCGAGCATCCTCGCCTCGACCTCGGTTCCGCAACGCTCGCAGCGGCCGTCGACCACCTGCTCGTTCGCCAGCACGGTCTGGTCGTGCGGGCACCACTTGACGTGGGCCTCCTTGCGGAACGCGAGCCCCCGCTCGAAGAACTTCAGGAACAGCCACTGCGTCCACCGGTAGTACTCAGGCGTGTGAGTCGCGAGGACACGCTGCCAGTCGATCGCCCACCCCATCCGCTCCATCTGGCGGCGGATCGCGTCGACGTTCCGCTCGCTGATCTCCCGCGGGTGCCCGCCGGCTTCGATCGCCGCGTTCTCTGTCGGCAGTCCGAACGAGTCGAAGCCCATCGGTCGCAGGACCGCGTACCCGCCGCGGCGCCGAAAGTGCGAGATGATCTCGCCGAGCATGTAGTTGCGGACGTGGCCCATGTGCAGCTCGCCGGAGGGGTACGGAAGCATCTCGAGCACGTACGTCTTCGCGCCCAGCTCCTCGCCGGATGCCGGGTTCGGGACGTGGAACGCGCGCTCCTCAGCCCAGACGCGCTGCCACTTGGCTTCGATCTTCTGTGGCTCGTATCGCTCCATCACACCCTCCAGAAACGAAAAAGCCTCTCGAGTGAGAGGCCGTGGGAAGCTGCCGCGGCCCGCGCCGCGTTCGCTTCCTGCCCTACTCGAGAAGCACTGACATTCCTCGACGCACTTTAGCAACCCCCTCGAAGCGGGTAAAGCATCGCCATGGCCGCGCACGTCGTCGTCTGGAGCGACTTCATCTGACCGTTTTGCCGCCTCGGCCAGCCGACGGCCGAGTGGCTCGCGCGCCGGTTCGGCGCGGAGGTCATGTGGCTTCCCTTCGACCTCCACCCGGAGTACCCACGGGAGGGAATCCCGCGGTCGGAGCTGCACGCGCGTTACGGGGAGCACTTCCACGAACGCCTCCGCCGGCTGTTCGAGGCGGCGGAACTGACGTACAACCCGCCGCCGGACGTCGTCCCGAACTCTCGGAGCGCCCTCCGGTTGACCGAGCTCGCCCGCGACCGAGGCCGACACCGGGAGGTGCACGACCGCGTGATGGACGCCTACTGGGCCGAGGGACGGAACATCGGCGCGCTCGACGTCCTGCGCGAGCTCGCGCGCGAGATCGGACTCGACGGCGGCGAGGTGGAACGCGTCCTCGGCGGCGACGACTACCTCGAGCGAATCGACGCATCGACGTCGCAGGCGCACGCGCTCGGGATCAGCGGCATCCCGGCCTGGCTCCTCGACCGACGCCTGCTCGTCCTGGGCGCACAGCCGCGCGAGGTGTTCGAGAGCGCATTCGCGCGGCTCGCGGCGAGCTAGCCGTGGCTAGCCGACGTCAGCCTCGGAGCGCACCGTCAGCCGCGGAAGCACGCCGCTTGTCCGGCTCAGCGGGCCGGCGTTGCGAGTCC
>JALZFG010000476.1 GCA_030861645.1 Actinomycetota bacterium | reverse complement strand
TCTTCAACCTGTGGTCGAACTGGGGCGCGACGCTCTACGGCGAGGTCCGCGGCGCCTCCGACTTCCGGAACAACATCAAGGCGATGGGCGGGGCGCTCCTCGCGACGACGGTGCTCGCCGCGATCATGTTCCTCCTCTTCGCGAAGACGTTCGGCTGGGACTTCTACAACAACGCGAACAACGCGTACTGGGGCCAGCCCGCGCTGTACGCGTACGTCGACAATCCGCCCGTCACGTACTTTCCGTACCCTGGGCTGCTCGCCTCGTTCCTCATGGACGGCGCCGTCTGGCAGTTCATCCTCGTCGGCTTGCTCTCCCTCTGGTTCTTCGGGTGGGTCGGGACCGTCTTCCTCTCGTCAACGCGAGTCGTCTTCGCGAGCGCGTTCGACCGGATTCTTCCGGAGTCCGTCGCGAAGGTGAGCCGGAACGGGGTGCCGTGGGTCGCGCTCGTCCTCATGCTTCTCCCCTCGATTCCGATCTCGTACCTGTACGCGTACAACGACGAGTTCTACAACTGGACGCTCGCGGCGACCGAGGTGATCGCGATCACGTTCGCGGGCTCCGCGATCGCGGCGGCGATCCTGCCCTGGCGGCGCCGTGACGTCTACCGCGCCTCGCCGATCGCTCGCTACAACGTGCTCGGGATTCCGCTGATCACGCTCGCGGCCGTCGCCTTCCTCGTGATCCTCGGGTTCGCGATCTACGAATGGATTACAAACTCCGTCTACGGGATCGACTGGAACACCGCGCGAAACGGCTTTTGGTACATGCTCTCGTTGTACGGCGTCGCGCTTCTGATCTACCTTGGCTCGCGCCTCTGGCGCCGTCGGCAGGGGATCGACATGACGATGGTGCACCGGGAGATTCCAGCGGAGTGATAAGGAGCGCGCCGGGCGGCGTGTCGCCGCCCGGGCGCCCCCGCGTGCCGCTTGCTGCGTCAGGCATCGCCGTCGGGTTGCGGCAGCCAGTCGATCGGGTCTCCCGCGCCGTACAGCTGCGGAAGCGAGCGCAGCCCGTGGCCGTCGGAGCGGATGAGGTACCAGCGTGGTCGTGGGGCGTCGCCGCGGAAGTGGGCGAAGATGATGCTCCCGTCGGGGAGCCAGGCGCTGGCGCTGTCCGCGCCGCGGAAGTGGGTAAGGCGGTGTTGATCGCTTCCGTCGGCGCTCATGAGGAAGAGTTCTCGGTCACCATTGACGTCGGACGTGTAGACGATGCGGCTGCCGTCCGGTGACCAGGCGCCGGGGTAGTCGCCGTGTGCGCCTGCAGGAGGGATCAGCTTCGGATGCGTGAGCTGACGGCGGCCGCTGCCGTTGGCGTTCATCACCCAAACCGCCCAGTTCCCGTCGCCACGGTGCGAGCAGTAGGTGAGCTTGGAGCTGTCGGGCGACCAGGTCGCGCACTCGCCGGGGGGACCGAGGTCGACGACGCCGCTGCCGTCGGGATTCATCAGGTGGATCGTGTCCATCACTCCGTCGCCGGGCGGAAGGCCGCTGAACGCGATCTTCCGCCCGTCCGGTGACCAGGCAGGGAAGAGACCACCGGTACGCGGCTGGATCTGGCGCTCGCGCCGGCTCTGAACGTCGACAATGAAGATGCCCTCGAGGCCGATGCCGAGGGTATCTGCGGCGTAGCGACCACGCGACGTGCGGAAGACGATCTTTCGTCCGCTCGGTGAAAAGTCAGGGTCGAAGTCATTGCCGCGACCGGAACGTGTGATGCGCCGCCGCCCGGTGCCGTCGGCCCTCATGACCCAGATGTCGCCGGCGCGGGTGCTGTAGACGATGCGACCGTGCAGAGTCGAGAGCGCGGCGGGACGGATCGAACCAGCCATTGCCTCCGTGTCGCGCCCGTCGGGAGCGGCATCTGAGCAGGCGCTCGCGAGGGCGGCTGCCGCGGCGACGAGTGCGAGCGGCGCGAGCCGCACGATTAGCCCTCGTGATACGGACGGTGTGCCGAGACGCTGCATAGCGCTTATACCGCAGCAGGACCCGCCCGGTTCCAGGACGTCGAGACGGTCGCTTTCCGCACACAAGAAGTCGAGGCGAAGCGAGCGCGGCGCTCAGTACGGGCGGACGGCGCCCATGTAGCGAAGCGCCTTCGCCCGCTGGTTCAAGCTGGAGAACTTCACGACCTCACCGGTATGCGGGGCTTCGAGCATCCTGTCACCGTCGACGTAGATGCCGACGTGACCGGGCAGTCCGGGCGGAGCGCCTGCCGCGCCGGGCTCGAAGAAGACGAGGTCGCCGGAGCGCAGATTGCCGCGCGTGACGCGCCGACCGGCGCGAAACTGCCTACTGCTCGCGTGCGGCAGCGAGATCCCGAGCTGCTGATACACGTACATGACCAGACCGGAGCAATCGAAGCCGGAAATCGGATCAGCCCCCGCCCAGACGTAGGGGACGCCGAGGAAGTGCTCCGCGATCGCCACCGCGCGCTCTCCCAAAGACGCCTCCGCTCGCACGACGACGGGAGCAACAGCGGGCGGCGCGAGCACGCGACGCACGCGAAGCGCGCCGTTTGCGCCCTGCTCGGCGGCGAGCGTGGAGCGCGCGGGCATCGTCCAGACCTCGATCCGGCGTGTCCGACTGCGCAAGAGCCCGCCGTCCACCATCCGCAACACGCCGTTCACCCGCTGCTCGAAACGCACTCCTTCCGTGATCCTGAGCTCGACCGTGCGGTTCGCGGCCGAGAAGACCTCGCCGCTCGGGAAGACGCGAACGCGCGAGATCTTGAGCGTGAGCTGCTCCGAGCCCAGCCGAACGACGGTGCCCGCGAGCGCAAGTGCGAAGGAGGACCGGCGAGGGGCCGCGAAGAGGAGGTGAACGGCGCCGGCGAGGCGGTCCCTCGTGTTGACGACGCTCCCGTCTGCCGCCTCGATCTGAAACAGAAGGCGCGGCAGGCCGCCGTCGGCGTCGCCAGAATCGCCCACCTTGCCGATCGGGTCGCCGGCGTTGACGAGCTGTCGATCCTTCAATCCCTTCGCGTAGGACGTCCCTGCCCGGCACCGGGCGCGATTGTCGTTCGAGCTCGTGACGTCGTTGTTCAGGTAGCCGTACACGTAGGTCGCGCCACTCTTTCCGTAGAGCGTGAGGGAGCAACCTGCGCTACCGCTCTTCCCGAACGCGAGCGTCCCGTCCTCGACGGCGACCGCGGCCGCACCCTTTGCGGCGAGAATCTCGGCTCCCTGCCCGCCGAGCGCGACCGGGTCGTCGGCGACACGAGCGGAGGCGACGACCGGGAAGATGATCGGCGACGATTTTGTCCCCTGAGACGGCGACGGCGTCGCAGGCCTGACGGCGCTCGCGCTTGCGGTTGGCAGGGGAGCCGCGTCGGCGGTCTCCGCAACGAGTCCTCCGATGATGCCGAGGAGGATGAGCAGCAGGCTTCGGGCTGTCGTCCGGCGGCGCGTGAGAGGGCTCCGGTTCGCGCGCGAAGGGCGGCACGCTAGCAGACGCTCGCGGCAAATTCCAGCTCGCCGTCGGCTCCTCCTGCGGCATCGACACGAAGAAGCGTCGACGAACTCGGCCCTCGCGTGGTGGGAGGCGGCGAAAGGCCGACCCGTACCGCGCGCGCCTAGACTGGCCGCGTGAACGGCGGCGCGCAGGTCGTTGTCACGACCGTCGTCGGGAGCTATCCGCAGCCCAATTGGCTGATCGACCGCGAGCGGCTTGGCGAGCGCCTGCCGCCGCGGGTGCGAGCGCGTGAGCTCTGGCGGGTACCAGAGCCGTTCCTCGAGGAGGCCCAGGACGACGCGACGCGGCTCGCCGTCCAGGACATGGAGCGGGCCGGCGTGGACGTGATCACCGACGGGGAGATGCGGCGGGAAAGCTACTCCAACCGATTCGCGACCGCGCTCGAAGGCGTCGACCTGGACGACCCCGGCGTCGCGCTCGATCGGACCGGACACGAGAATCCCGTCCCCCGCGTCATCGGCGCGATCCGCCGCGCGCGGCCCGTTGAGGTCCGCGACGTCGCGTTTCTCCGCTCGATCACCGACCGCCGGATCAAGATGACCGTTCCGGGGCCGTTCACGATGACGCAGCAGGCGCAGAACGACCACTACGCCGACGAGCGGAGCCTCGCGCTCGCGTACGCCGAAGCCGTGAACGGGGAGCTCCGGGATCTCAAGGCGGCCGGAGCCGACGTCGTCCAGCTCGACGAGCCGTACCTTCAGGCGCGTCCCGAGCCGGCGCGGGAGTACGCGATCGAGGCGATCAACCGCGCGCTGAGCGGGATCGACGGCGACACCGTCCTCCACACCTGCTTCGGGTACGCGCACATCGTCAAGGACCGACCGACGGGCTACCCGTTCCTCCGCGAGCTCAGCGAGTGCGTCGCGACGCACCTCTCGCTCGAGGCGGCGCAGCCGAATCTCGACCCCCAGGTCCTGCGCGCGGTCGCGCACAAGACGATCGTCCTCGGCGTCCTCGACCTGGGCTCGAGCGAGGTCGAGACGCCGAGCGTCGTCGCCGAGCGAATCCGGAAAGCCCTCGACGTCGTCGGCTCGGAGCGGCTCGTCGCCGCGCCCGACTGCGGGATGAAGTACCTCCCCCGCGAGCGCGCGTTCCGCAAGCTGCAAGCGCTCGTTGCTGCTGCGAGACTCGTGCGAGACGAGCTTGCGCTCTAAGCCGGTCACCCGCATCAGTCAGGCGTATCCGGACCGTGTCGAGGTGCGGGGACGCGATCTGAGTCGTGACCTGATGGGCAGGCTGAGCTTCACCGAGTACTTCCACCTGCTCCTGACCGGCCGCGAACCGACCGACGACCAGCGCTTCTTCCTCGACGTGCTGCTCGTCGCGATCGCCGAGCACGGGATGATGCCCACGAACATCGCGGCGCGAATGACCCTCGCGGCCGACCCCGGATCCCTGCAGGCGGCGGTCGCGGCGGGAATCCTCGGCGCTGGTCCAGTCGTCCTCGGGACGTCCGACGCGTGCGCACGACTCCTCGAGGAGGGGCAGGAGAGCGTGGAGGCGGGTCACGGGCCCGACGCCGTCGCCGCGGAGATCGCGCGCGAGGTTCACGCGAGCGGCGGCAAGATCCCGGGGTTCGGCCATCCGGTCCACGGGCCGCTCGATCCGCGCGCGCAACGGATCCTCGAGCTCGCGGACGCCCGCGGGGTGAGCGGGGCACACGTCCTGCTCGCGCGCTGCCTCCGCGAGGCCGTCGCCGAAGCCTGGGGCAAGCCGCTCACCATGAACGTCGCCATGCCGATCGCGGCCGTGATGCTCGACCTCGGCTTTCGCTCGACGGCGGTCAAGGCGGTTCCGATCCTCGCGCGCACGGCCGGCCTGCTCGCCCACCTGCTCGAGGAGCACGACCACCCCGTCGGCCTCCTTCTCGCGGCGCGAGCGGAGGAGGCGGTCGAGTACGAGCGGCCGGCGAACTGATGCTCCTGGCGGAAGTCGAGATGCGGCCGTGGGACGAGCAGCTCGCCGGCGACGACGGGAGCTACCGCGCGCAGCTCGCCTACCTGTTCGAACGCTCGGCGTTCTACCGCGAGAAGCTGCGGGCGGCAGGGATCGACTCCGGCCGCGCGGCGGGCGGGCTCGCCGACATCGCGCGGCTACCGCTCACCGAGAAGGACGAGATCAGGACGACGCGCACGGACGACAATCCGATCGGTGCGCACCTGTGCGCGGCGCGGTCGGAGATCGTGCGCATCTACTCCACCAGCGGCACGACCGGTGTGCCGAGCTACGTCCCGCTGACGGCGGGCGACGTCGAGAATTGGGTGACGGCGTCGGCGCGGAGCTACGCCGCGTCCGGTGTCGTCGCCGGCCAGCGCATCGTCTCGACGTACAATGCCGGACCGTTCGTCGCCGGGGCCGCGCTTGCCGCGTTCGAGCGCATCGGCCTCTGCCACGTTCCCGTCGGCACCGGGAGCACGGAGCGTCTCATGCTGGCGGTCGAGCAGCTGAGACCCGAGGCCGTCGTGCTCACCCCCTCGTATGCGGCCTATCTCGTCGAATGGGCGGCGGAGCGAGACGTCGATCTCCGGGAGTCGAGCGTCGAGCGGGTCCTCGTCGCGGGCGAGCCGGGCGGCGGCGAGCCGCCCTTCCGCGCGAAGCTCGAAGAGGGCTGGGGCGCAACGGTCACCGAGGCAATGGGCATCGGGGACATCGGCGTCTCGCTGTGGGGCGAATGCGAAGAGCAGGACGGCATGCACCTGGGCGCGCGCGGGTTCGTTCACGCCGAGCTGATCGACCCGCGAACGGGCGCCGCCCGCGACATGGTCGACGGCGCGGGGGGCGAGCTCGTGCTGACGCATCTGCAACATCGCGCGGCGCCGCTGCTGCGGTTCCGAACCCGCGATCACGTCGAGGTCCGCGCGAGCCCGTGCGGGTGTGGTCGAACGGGCCCGCGGATCCGCTGCGTCGGCCGGACGGACGACATGCTCATCGTCCGCGGCGTCAACGTCTTTCCCTCGGCGGTCCGTGAGGTCGTCGCGGCGTTCGCGCCCGAGGTCAGCGGCCACATCCTCGTGAAGCCGGAGGCGCCGGGCGTGAAGCAGGAGCCACCGCTTCCGGTCGCGGTCGAGCTGGCGCCGGGGGTGGGGGCCGACGTCGCCCTCGCAGACGCGATCCGTGAGAGACTCCGTTCCGTGCTCGTCGTCCAGACGCGCGTCGACCTGGTGCCGTGGGGGAGCCTGCGACGGAGCGAGTACAAGTCGAAGCTCGTCGAGCGCTAGCGCGTGCGGAAGCTCCAGAGCCAGGGTGTGCACCACATCACGCTCGTCGGCGCGAACCGGCAGACGTCGATCGACTTCTGGGAAGGCGTGCTCGGGATGCCGTTCGTCTTCGAGCAGCCCAACCTGGACAACGAGTTGGAGAGCCACCTGTACTTCGATCCCGGTGACGGGCGCCTCATCACGGTCTTCACGAACGAGGAGCGCGCGCCCGATTCGCGCCGCACCTCGACGGACATCGGCTCCGTGCATCACATCGCGTTCTCGGTGTCGCAGGCCACCTTCCACCGCGTCGTCGACCGGCTGGACGAGCGCAAGATCCGGCACAGCGGCGTCAAGGACCGCGGCTTCATGGACTCGATTTACTTCCAGGACCCGCTCGGCCTGCTGATCGAGCTCTCGTCGTATCGGTTCGAGCCGCCGTTCGGCTACACGCACGCCGACGTGCTGCTCGAGGCGCACAAGCTCCGGGTCGAACGCGGCGATTACAACATCGCCGAAGACCATCTCGCGGATGCGACTGAGGCCCTCGTCAGGCAATCGCGGCCGTCGCTGTCGGACGACCGGTCGCCGAAGGATCCCTACGACGAGTAGAGGAGGATCACGTGGCTACGAACACGCTGAACATCCTGAAGCCGAGCGTCAACAACCTGACGGTCCGGATCTTCGTCCGAGCCGCCGGGCTCGACTTCGACGAGCAGGACGTGTGGGGCAAGACGACGGAGCCCGAGTTCCTCGAGAAGTACCCGGCCCACCTGACGCCGATGCTGGAGGAAGAGGGGCTACCGAGGGGCGCGCTCGGGGAGAGCTGCGCGATCATGCAGTACCTGTGCAACAAGCACGGCCTGCACCAGTTCTATCCGACGGACCCCGGTAAGCGCGCGATGATCGACAACGCGATGTTCTACTTGATCGGCACGCTCTATCCGCTCGTCACGCGCGCCACCTACCCGACCCTCGGCTTCGCCCAGTATCCCGGCGAGGTCGCGACGTCCGAAGCGGACGACGAGATGAAGGCGAAGGCGCAGCGGGATGCCGAGGCCGCGCTCGCCGAGCCGCTCGACGTCTACCGGGAGTTCTTCCTGGACGAAAAGCCGTTCATCGGCGGCGAGCATCCCTCGATCGCCGACATCCGCTTCGCGGCAACGCTCGAGTTCCTCCGCGCGATCGACTACGACTTCCCCACGTGGGCCGAGGAGTACATGGAGCGGATGGAGACGACCCTCGGCGACGCGTACTCGGAGCCCGCCGCGGACGTGCGCG
>JALZFG010000435.1 GCA_030861645.1 Actinomycetota bacterium | reverse complement strand
GAGCGCCTCACGGATCGGGCCGCGGCTGACGCCGAGCTCGCGCGAGAGCGCCACCTCCTGCAGCTCCGATCCAGCCGGCAGCCGCCCGGCGAGGATGTCCTCCCGCAGGTGGTCGTGGACACGCTGCCAGAGCGTTCGGTTCTCGAGCTTCGCCGGCGTCACGCCGCCCACGTCTCTCTCTGCCGTCGCGTCGAATCCCATTGCGGGCGCGTGGTCGCGGAGGTTATAAATCGGCGCGTTGGTTGTCAACAATCGGCAGCTGACCAGTGCGGCGTAGCGATCTGAAGAGCGAGCGCGCATGATCTTCGACGCGCACACGCACGTCGGCGATTTCCCGCTCTTCGACGTCTCGCTCGACCGCGACGGGCTCGAAGCGACGATGGCCGACCACGGCATCGACGGCTGTCTCGTCTTCCACCCTGACAACGGTTATGTCCGAGACGTCGTCGAGTCCGTCGAGGGCGCGCACGGCCTCGTTTGGGCCAACCCTCGCCTGCCAGGCTACCTCGACGAGGCCGAGCGCTTCCTCGACCACCCGCGGTTTCGCGGGATGAAGCTGCATCCGCTGCTGGACGGGTATCACCCCAACGACCCGGCGGTCCACCCGCTGATCGAGCTGCTCGTCGAGCGCGATCTGCCCGTGCTCATCCACTGCGGTCATCCGATCTTCACGCTGCCGTGGTCGATCGAGGAGCTGGTCGTCCGGTTCCCAGAGGCGAAGGTCGTCCTCGGTCACATGGGTCACGGAAACATCGTGTACATCAACGCCTCGATCGACGTTGCCGAGCGCAACCCGAACGTCTACCTCGAGACGTCGGGCATGCCGATGCACACGAAGATCCGCGAGGCCGTGGACCGCGTCGGGCCAGATCGCGTCCTCTACGGATCGGACGTGCCGTTCCACCATCCGCGGGTCGAGATCGAGAAGGTGCGGGTGAGCGGACTCGAGCCGGAGCTCGTCGAGCGCGTGCTGGGCCGTAACGCGGTCGCCCTCTTTCTCGGTGAGAGCATGAGCGATGATCGCGTGGAAACGACGCGAGAGGAGGTGAGCCGCAAGCGCCGGACCGTTTGATCGCAGCAGGCAACCGTCACAACGATCAGGGGAAGGAGAGGTACATGAGCAAGCGTCTAAAGGTCGCCTGGCTCGCGGTCCCGCTTGTTGTCCTCGGCTCGCTCGCTGTCGTGGCGAGCGTCGGTGCGAAGCGCAGCGCGACCGTCAGCCAGATCGGGTACGCCTCGCCGGAGAAGCCGAACGACTACGGATGGAACCAGCAGGGCTTCGTAAGCGCCAGAAGGGCGGCGAGGACGCAACGCGCGACCGTGCTCTCGGCCACCGGAATCGGGTACGAGAACGTCGAGCCTGCACTCCGGCGGTTGGCACAGCGCGGAGCCGACCTGATCATTGCGCAGGCCTCCGGCTACAACACGATCGCGCCGAGAGTCGCAGAGCAGTTCCGAGTTCCGACGCTCGTCTACGACAACCCGAGGGCGACGCGGCGGCCGTACGTGGCCGACGTGGAAACGCGTGCCCAGGAGGGCGCCTACCTCGCGGGCGTCCTCGCCGCGCGCCAGACGAGGACGCGGACGCTCGGGATCGTCGTCTCGGCTGCCGACACGAACTGGTTCAAGCAGTCGGGCGGCTTCATCGCGGGGGCGCGCTCGGTGAACAAGCGCATCCGGTTCCGATACGCGCGGATCGGCCAAGCGTCCTACGCCGACGCGGCAGGCGGAAGGCGCGTCACGCAGCAGGTGATCGCCGCCGGCGCCGACATCGTCTTCGGCATGGGCGATGGCTCCTCCTTCGGAATGCTGCAGGCGGTGCAGACCGCGAGGGCGCCGCGTGGCGCACGGAAGGTGTACTTCATCGACGTCATCGGCAACAAGCGGAAGGTCGACCGCAGGCGCGTCCTGCTCACGTCGGTGATCTGGGACTTCACGCAGATCTTCAACCAGGCGATCAGGGACGTGGAGGCGAACAGGTTCGGGCAGAGGGGCTACGTCTTGACCGTCCGGAACGGGCTTTCGCTGCTGCGTACGAACCAGGCGCCCCGCATTGCCTGGTCGGCCGCCGATCGGGCGCGGAGGCGGATCATCAGCGGCCGGATCACGATCCCGCTGACCGCGACGGAGAGGTCGGTGAAGCGCCTCTGCAGGTGCTAGCCGGCGCCTAGCATGCGGGCGGGGCGCTCTGCCGCCCCGCCCCGCCTTCCTCCTCGATGGCCGAGAGCACGACAACGACGGAAGCAACCACTGCGGCGACCGCGGCGGAGGCGCCGGCGGCAGAGCTCGTCGGCATCACGAAGCTCTATCCCGGCGTTGTCGCGAACGAGCGCATCTCGCTCACCGTCCGACGTGGGGAGGTGCACTGCCTGCTTGGAGAGAACGGCGCGGGGAAGTCGACGTTGATGAGCATCCTGGCCGGCATGGTCCGGCCAGACGAGGGCCGGATCCTCCTGGACGGGCGGGAGGTGGAGATCGACTCGCCGAAGCGGGCGCTCGAGCTCGGGATCGGGATGGTCTACCAGCACCCGACGGTGGTGCCGACGCTGACCGTCCTGGAGAACCTGATGTTGGGAACCGGGGACGGCGTCCGACTCGATGCGCGCCGCGCCCGCGAGCGTCTCGCGGAGCTGGGCGCGTCGCTCGGGCTCGACGTCGACCCGAACGCGATTGCGGGGAGCCTTGCGCTCGGCCAGTTGCAGGAGATCGAGATCATCAGGGCGCTTTGGCGCGGCTCGAGGGTCCTCATCCTCGACGAGCCGACGTCGATGCTCACCGAGCGCGGTGTCGCGGAGCTGGCGAAGGTGCTGGACCGCCTGAAGGGACAAGGGCTCGCCGTCGTCTTCATCACGCACAAGCTCCACGAGGCGATCTCGATCGGAGACCGCGTCTCGATCCTCAAGCAGGGTCGCCTCGTCGGCACGATCGAGCCGGAGGAGCTGCGGGCGAAGACGCCAGAGGAGCTGCAGGAACGGATCATCACGCTGATGTTTGGCAGCCAGGCGCCGCAGGCGACCGAGGTCGCCGAGCTCGCCGACCGAATCGAGGGGCACGGACCGCGCCGCGAGGTGGCGGCGGAGCCCGCGCTCGAGCTCATCGAGGTGGCGGTGGACCCGCTCCCCGGGGAGATCGGGGTGAGCCATGCCTCGCTCGAGGTCCGAGCGGGCGAGATCCTCGCGATCGCGGGCGTCGACGGGCAAGGCCAGCGGGAGCTGGCC